>DRKI01000123.1 GCA_011051875.1 Desulfobulbus sp.
CAGTGGCACCAGGGCCGGCCGCACCGGCACGATCCGGTGCCCGGCCGCACCGGCCATCCTGTAGCCGTCGCCCGTGGAGCCGGTGGCCGGGTAGGAGGCGCCGCCGGTGGCCAGGATAACGGCCCGGGCACTGATCCTGCGGCCCTGGCAGAAAACACCCCGGACCATGCCCTGCTCAACGATAATCCCCTCCGCCGGTGCCGAACGGTGCAGCTCGACCCCCTCCCGGCCGAGCCAGCCACGCAGCGCAGCCACCACCTCCGGGGCCCGGCCCGAGGCAGGAAAGACCCGGCCGCCCCGCTCTGTGACCAAGTCCAGGCCCAGGGACTGAAAAAACTCCATCAGCTCGGGCGCGAAAAAGCGGTGAAAGGGCTGGCGCAGGAAACGGCCGTTGCGGCCGAAATGGTCGATGAACTCGGGCAGGGGCGCAATATTGGTCAGGTTGCAGCGTCCCTTGCCGGTGATGCCTACCTTGCGGCCCGGGGAACGCATCTTCTCCAGCAGCAGGACCCTGGCCCCGGCGGCGGCCGCGCGGCCGGCCGCCAGCATGCCGCCGGCGCCGGCACCAATGACGACGATCCTGTCCATGCTCATGCCCCTTCCCGGCCCATCCCGTCCAGCCGTGACCTGTCCGGGGTATAGACCACGAAGACCGGGAACCGGCAGTAGTGGACCACCGAGTTGGCCAGGGACCCGAAGATGAGGCGCCTGAAACGTCGCCGCCGGGCCGCGGTCATGATAACCAGGTTATGGGTCCTGGCGCTGTCCAGGATCGACTCCAGCCTTGATTCCGCCGCCTCGACCCGGAAGTCGGTCCTGACGTCCACCAGGTGCAGGTCCAGCCACTGCCGGAGCTGTTCCCCGGCGGTCCGGATCTCGCGCCGGCTGCAGTCGGCATGGAGCAGGTGGAGAAAGGTGATCTCCGGCTGGACGGCCGTGGCCAGGGCCTCGAGGACCGGCAGCAGCTCGTCGAGTTCGCCGGCGGCGAGAAAGGGGACCAGCAGCCGGTCGCAGGAGAGAGTACCCGCGAAACGGACCGCAACCAGGGGACAGAGTATATTGGCCGCCACCTCGTCCAGGACCTTCTGGAAAGCCAGCGGATTGCGGCCCAGGGGATAGGCCAGGACCACGGCCCGGGCATCGTTGTATTCCACGGCCGAAACCAGGCCCGAGGCCAGGCTGTCATGGATCGCCTCGGTGAGCAGCGGGTAACCGAGCCCCCTGGCCTCGTCGATCTCCGGCAGGAACATGGCGGCGAGTTCCTCCTCGCTTTTCCGGCCCCGTTCCGACCTGTCCAGGATCCGCACCGACATGGGCAGGGCATGGTAGTGGTGGGCCAGGATGGTGGCGACCCGGGCCAGGCCGCGGGCCGTGGCCGCGTGACATGCCCCGAACACCACCACGCTCTCGGGATGCGCCGGCGGATGCAGAGGTTCCCGGGACCACGGCGCCAGCCTGACCCCCTGCGGTCCGCGCAGCCAGGAGTCACAGGCCCGGCCGCGTAGCTCGCCGCACTGGGGATGACCCTGGCGCTCTTCGGTCTCTCCGGCCCGGTCCAGGGTGAGGTGGACCAGGAGCGGACCGCCAAGCTCGGAGAGCACGACCCCGGCCAGGACCACCGGCGTGATGATGGTGGTCCAGGCCGCGAGGCGCGGATCGCTGCTGATCATGAAGACCAGGCCGATGGCCACCCCGGCCTGGGGAATCAGGGCCAGGCCGAGATAGTTGCGGACCATGGCCGGCGCACCGGACAGGATGGCGCCGAGCCAGGTGCCGCCATACTTGCCCAGGATGCGGGCAACGAAGTAGACCAGGCCGACCCAGCCCGCCAGCCGCAGGGCCGCCAGGTCGAGATGGGCTCCGGCCAGGGTGAAGAAGAGAACATAGATTGGTGGCTCGAAGGCGTTGAGCGCCCGGAACAGCCGCACGTCCCGTTCGGCCCGGTTGATGATCACGAACCCGGCCATCATGCCGGCCAGCAGCGGCGACAGGCCCAGCAAACGGGTGGTCTCGCCGCAGAGCAGGAGCAGGGCCAGGCCGCCGGTGAGCATCTCGCCCCGCCGGTGCAGCCGGTGCAGCACGATGTCGATGAGCAGTCCCGTTGCCACGCCCATGAGCAGTGAAAAAACGATCTCATAGACGCTGGCCAGCACCGCGTGCACCAACCCAGCCTGCTGGCCGACGAGCTGATGGGCCGCGGACATGGCCATGCCGAAGATGATGATGGCGATACCGTCATCCACTGCCACCACGGCCATGAGGGTGGCGGTGAGCGGTCCACGGGCGCCCTGCTCCCGCACCACGTGCAGGATGGCGGCCGGCGCGGTGGCCACGGCCACGGCGCCCAGGAGCAGCGAAAGGACCAGCCGTTCACGGAACTGTCCCGGATCACCCAGGAGCCAGGTGGTGCAAAGGACAGCCGCCACAACCATAACAAAGGCTCCCAGGGCCTGGACCACCGAGATGTAGCCCACATCCCTGGCAATGGCACCAAGGCGGCGCAGCTCGATATGTTCGCCGATGCCGAAGGCGATGAGCATGAGCGCGATCTGGGTGAAGTGGTCCAGCCGGTGGCCCATGGTTGCCATGGTGATCAGGCCCAGGCCCGACGGTCCGAGGACCAGGCCGGCCAGGATGAATCCCGTGACCGACGGCAGCCGGACCAGCTGGGCGAGCTTGGCAAAGAGCAGTCCGCTGGCCAGCAGAATGGCAATGCCGAAGGTCACTTCCTGCATGAACGGGATTCTCCATGGTTTCCGGTTTCCGGCGGGGCGAGCAACCGGTCCACCTGCCGCCGCAACCGGTCCCGGTCTCCGGCCGGCACCAGGGCCAGCAACTCTTCCGCCGCCGCGGCAAGATGCGTCTCCAGGGCAAGGTCATCCTCTGCCAGCTGCCCGGCATGTTCGACGGCAATGATGGAGGCCGCCAGTTCCACCCCCTCCCTGTCGTCCAGGAGCAGGGCCGCCCAGAGCAGATGATCGGCCCTGGGGTTGATCTTGGGATCCCGGACCCAGAAGGCAGGCGGCATCCGGACCACGGCCAGTTTCTTGGTCAGGGCCGCCCGGAACCACTGCCTGAGCCGGACCGGGTCCGGCTGTCCACCCCGGCCCGGGGCTGCCATCATCTCGCTGAACATCTGGTCTCCCTCTCCCGCGGCCCTGAACCGCGCCCGCCCCTGCAGGCGCAACAGACCGCACCCTGTGTTCCCTCTTCAGTCCCGGCCCGGACCATTGTACCCGAACCGGGGCCACAGGAAAACTCCGGAACCGATGGAAAGATCAGCCGCCCTGCCGGGGCAGGGGAACAAACGGCAACGGCAGTTGCCGACAGGCGCCCTCCGGTATCCCGGCCAGGCCGGAGACCGTGATCCCCAGCAGGCGCACCTTGTTCCTTCCGGCCGCGGTGGCGGCCAGCAGGCCCGGGACATGGCCCATGATATCTCCGGAATCCATGAACAGGATACCCGGTGTCCGGGAGCGGGTAACCGTTGTGAAGTCCCGGTAGCGCACCTTGAGGGTCAGGGTGCGGCCGCAGATGCGGCGCTGCTCCAGGGCGCCGCCGACGCGGTCGGCCAGGCCGGCAAGAATGGTCAGCATCTGCTGCCGGTCCCCGGTGTCGCGGGCCAGGGTGGTCTCGGCGCCGATGGACCGCCGCTCCCGGCGCGGCCGGACCGGGCGGCGGTCAATACCACGGGCGATATCGAAAAAGAACTCTCCGGCCTTGCCAAAGACGGCTACCAGTTCGCGACGGCTGTAGCGGTACAGGTCCGCGCCGGTGCGGATGCCGAGCGCCTGCATCCGCCGTTCGGTAACCGGGCCCACGCCGAAAAACCTGCCCACCGGCAGCCGGTGGATGAAGGCCAGGGCCTGCTCGGGCCGGATCACGGTCAGGCCGTCGGGCTTGTTCATGTCCGAGGCGACCTTGGCGAGAAACTTGTTGCAGGAGACACCGGCCGAGGCGGTGAGGCCGGTCTGCTCCCGGATCTCCCGCCTGATGGCCACCGCGATCCGGGTCGCCGAGGGAATGCCCGGATGGTTGCGGGTCACATCCAGGTAGGCCTCGTCCAGGGACAGGGGCTCCACCAGGTCGGTGTAGCGGCAAAAGATGGCCATGATCTGCGCCGAGACCCGCCGGTACCGGTCCCGGTCCGGCCGGAGAAAAACCGCGTCCGGACAGAGACGAAGGGCCCGGGCGCATGACATGGCCGAGTGGATGCCGAAGGCACGGGCCTCGTAGGAGCAGGCAGCCACCACGCCACGGCCGCGCGGGTCACCGCCCACGATGACCGGCCGGCCTCGCAGGGCCGGATTGTCACGCTGCTCCACGGCCGCGAAAAAGGCATCCATGTCAACATGGATGATCTTACGGGCCCGGGTCACGGCCACCATGTCCCGGCCGGCCGGCCGCGCGCCGGCAGATGGACCGGTTCCTGCTTCGCCATTGACATTCGCATACACCGGAGGCATAGTACAAGAAGAGTTCTTCCGTGCACGCCCGTTTCGTTCTTCCTTCCCTTTCCCGGCAGACAGGATGCAACGCGCATGGTCACAGGGTTGTGGTCCAAACCACCACCGGCAGGCAACCCCGTGATCGAAACCGGTCATGGGATATGCTGATCGAACTTCACAATTCCACATCCCCTGCATCGGGATGTTCGAGCGCGTGCAGGCAAGCTGGGCACGAAACTCCGGATGGGGTGCCCTGTGGCCGCCTGCCAGCGATCAGTACCAGGTCTACTTCAACCCGCAAGGTCCGGCATGACGACATACCAGCAAAGACAGCAGCAGCTCACCGAAAACCCTCACACGTGGCTCATAACCGGCGTTGCCGGATTTATCGGCTCCAACCTGCTGGAGACCCTGCTCCGCCTGGACCAGCGGGTCGTCGGCCTGGACAACTTCTCCACCGGTTTTCGCCACAACCTGGACGAGGTGCGGAACCTGGTCACGGACGAACAGTGGCGCCGCTTCTCCTTCATCGAGGGTGACATCCGGGACATGGAGACCTGCCGGCGGGCCTGCGCAAAGGCGGACTACGTGCTCCACCAGGCGGCGCTCGGCTCGGTGCCCCGCTCCATCGAGGACCCAGTGACCACCAATGCCAACAACATCTCCGGCTTTCTCAACATGCTGGTGGCTGCCCGGGACGCCGGGGTGAAACGGTTTGTCTATGCCGCGTCCAGCTCCACCTACGGTGATCACCCGGATCTGCCCAAGCAGGAGGAAAAAATCGGCAACCCCCTCTCGCCCTACGCGGTGACCAAGCTGGTCAACGAACTCTATGCCCGGGTCTTTGCCAGAACCTACGGCTTCAGGACCATCGGCCTGCGCTATTTCAACATCTTCGGCCAGCGCCAGGACCCGGATGGGGCCTATGCCGCGGTGATCCCAAAGTGGTTCGCCGGCCTGCTCAAGGACGAGCCGGTCTATATCAACGGCGACGGCGAGACCAGCCGCGACTTCTGCTTCATCGACAACTGTGTCCAGGCCAACATCATGGCCGCCACCGTGGAAGACGACCGGGCCACGGACCAGGTGTATAACATCGCCTTTGGCCAGCGGACCACGCTCAACGAGCTGTTTGTCCTGATCAGGGAGCGGGTGGCGCCGGAGCATTCCGGGGCCGCGACAGCACAGCCTGTCTACCGCGACTTCCGGGCCGGAGATGTCCGCCATTCGCTTGCCGACATCAGCAAGGCGGCAGAACTGCTGGGCTACGAGCCCGCCTACTCGGTGCGCGACGGGCTGGACAGGGCGGCGCGCTGGTACATCCGCAGGTTCACCGCCGGCTGACACACAGCAGAAACGTACGCTGTCACAGGCAACTGCTGCCTCCCCTCTCCTCCACCAGCACGGTATCATTGCCCCGGGGAACAAGGACCAGCGAACGGTCCCGCTTCCAGGTCAGCAGCTCCAGCTTTCCGCCGACCGGGAGCTTCTGCAGACGACCGGGGACAACGGTCACGGCCTCGCCGATGTCAATCACCATGGTCATACCCCTGTGAAAGGCCCTTGTAGCGGCAGAGAATCCGCTCCACGGTGCCGTCCTTCTTCATGGCGGCCAGGGCCGCGCCAACCTTGTGAACAAGGGTATCCGGGGTGTTGGGGTTGAAGGCCATGTAATACTCCTGCCGGAAGAGAAACAGGGCCTTGGCAAAGGTCGCAGGGGGAACCCCCAGCCGTTCCGCCCGCAACCGGACCGTCTTCTCCACGTCAACGATCAGGTCGACCCGGCCGTTGAGCAGTTTCTTCATGTTCAGGAGCTGGTAAGAGACCGGGTCAAGGCTGACAGAACCGAAACCGTGCCGGCGCAGGAACTGGCCGTGCACGCTGTCTCTGAGGATACCGATCCGGTATGCGCGGGCATCGGCAAGGGTCTGGAGCCGGATATCGTCCCTGGCCGCAAGCTTGAAAAAATAAAAGCTGTCCGGCGGGACCAGGGGGCCCACCCACTTGAACAGGGATTCCCGATCCGGCGTGCGGAGGATGGTGTAGATCAGGGTGTTTTCCCTGTGCAGGGCCGTGTAATAGGCCCTGGCCCACGGCATGATCCGGATCCCCCCACCGGCGATGGCCACGCCGGCCCGATGCAGGGCCTGCTCAACGATCTCGGTGGAGATGCCGACCACCTTTCCCTTGCTGACAAAATTGTACGGCACCCACTCCTCGGTAACCACCGCCACTTCGACGGCGGGAAGATAGCGCGGCGCACAGAACAGGTACAACAGAAAACAGAGAACAAAATATATCTTCATGGACTGGGAATACTGGTCGACCTGGAAACGTTCATCCAACTCCTCTTACCCCTGGACCGAAAAAAAAACAATCACTATGAGCCATTGTCGGGCAAGGACTTTCCGGCTCCAGGGCCCTGTCCGCCGCCGCAGGTGTCACTTTGTATTATACTTTTTCTTTTTTCCTGTGATATCCTGAACAATGAACCGGGCCCCGCCCTTTCCGTCAACCATCCGGCTACGACTTTGTTTCCGCCTCCATGCAGTTTCGCCCATCATCACTGCTGAAAAAACGCACCGTTGCCCGTGACATGGTCCTTGGCCTGACCCTGACCGTGCTCCTGGTGGTTGCCCTGCTGGGCGTCTCCTACCTGGTGATCTCCAACCGGGCCCTGTCCCGGGACCTCCGGACCAGGGCCGACCGGCTCATTGGCGAGGTGGCCAGTGTCCTCTATTTCCCCCTGCTCAACCTGGACAACCAGACCATCCGTCATATTGCCGGCGTCTACCTGGAAAGCAACGATTACATCTCCGGCATCACGGTGCGCACCGACTTCGGCGAAACCGTCATCGACAAGAAAGACGAATCCGACTGGCTCCTGAGCCGGACCAGGGTCCTGAAAAAAAACGACCGGGAGATCGGTACGGTCTCCCTCTACTTCAACGACGGCAAACTGTTGGGCGCCCGGCGCAATACCATCCGTACCGCCCTGGTGCTCACCCTGGTCATCATCGGCATCATGGTCATCTGCATCAACCTGTTTCTGCACTACTGGCTCAACCGGCCCTTTGAGCAGCTTATCATGGGCATCAGGCGCATCGCCAGCGGTGACTACGACAACCCCCTCCCGGCCCCGCCCCAGACGGAGCTGGCCGCCATCACCCACGAGGTCAACATCATGGCCCGCCAGATCGCCACCAAGAACGAGGAGCTGGCGAAGTCGGAAAAAAAATACCGGTCCATCTTCAACGGCGCCCAGGAAGGGATCTTCCAGAGTACAGTGGGCGGCAGGTTTCTCACCGCCAACCCGGCCATGGCCAGGATATTCGGCTACGATTCACCGCAGGAACTGATCCGGAGGTGTACCGATATTCCCCACCAGCTCTATGTCGACCCCATGCAGCGCCAGGAGCTGATCAACAGGCTGCGCAAGGGCGAAGCGGTCACCAGGTTCACCACCCGGTTCCGGCACCGCGACGGTCATACCCTTTGGGTCTCGCTCAACGCCCGCGGCATCCCGGGCCCTGACGGCGACCTGCAGTACATCGAGGGCATGCTCGAGGATATCAGCGAGCAGAAGAAGATGGAAGAGGAGCTCCGCCAGGCCCAGAAGATGGAAGCCATCGGCACCCTGGCCGGCGGCATCGCCCATGACTTCAACAACATCCTGTTTGCCATCTTCGGCTACCTGGAGCTGGCCCAGGCCCAGGCCGGGCACAACCCCCAGCTGACCGCCAGCCTGGCCCGGGCCCTGGAAGGAGCCAAGCGGGCCCGCGACCTGGTCCGGCAGATCCTGACCGTCAGCCGCAAAGCGGCACGGGAGGTGCGGCCGGTGCGGGCGGCCGATATCGTGACCGAGGCCCTTGGCCTGCTGCGCTCCTCGATCCCGGCAACGGTGGCCATCCGCCAGGAGATCGAATCCACGGCCACCATCCTTGCCGATCCGACCCAGATCCACCAGGTGGTGATGAACCTGTGCACCAACAGCTACCATGCCCTCGGCGACAGCAGCGGCACGGTCCGGGTCACGCTCAGGGATATCGTGGTGGGCCGCGACACCGGTACCACGGGCGCAGACCTTGCCCCGGGCCGATACGTCCTGCTGGAGGTGGAGGATACAGGGTGCGGCATGGACGAGGAAACCATGGCCAAGATCTTCGAACCCTACTTCACATCCAAACAGCAGGGCAAAGGGACCGGACTGGGCCTGGCCATGGTGCACGGCATCGTGGAGAGCTACCAGGGCAGGATCACGGTGCAGAGCAGGCCGGGTGAAGGTTCCCTGTTCCGCATCTTCCTGCCGGCGGCAGAGATCAAGGCAGGGGAGCAGCCGCGGCAACAGGTTCTTCCCGAACGGGACGGCAACGGCCGGGAACGGATCATGCTGGTGGATGACGAGCCGATGATCCGGACGCTGCTCCAGGAATACCTGTCAACCTGCGGCTACAGGGTGGCGACCTTTGCCTCCGGTGAGGCGGCGCTGGCCGCCTTTGCCGGGGCCCCGGACTCCTGGGACCTGGTCATCACCGACATGACCATGCCCGGCATGACCGGCATAGAACTGGCGGCGGAGATCATGAAACTCCGTGCCAGCCAGCCGGTCATCCTCTGCACCGGATACTCGGCAGCGATGAACAGGGAACAAAACGAGGCGACCGGCATACGGGCCTACCTGCAGAAACCGGTCTCCATGGAAGATCTTTCCCGCTGCGTCAGCGAGCTCCTGCAGGCCGAACCGCATACCGCGAGCGCCCCGGCCTGACACAACCATGCACCGGGACACCGGCACCCCGGCATTCTCCTATTCTCTCCCTGTCCTGATCCGGTCCACCGAGATCCCCTCCAGCACCTCCTCGAGCAGCCGCTGCAGTTCGGCCGAGGCCCTGCTCCTCTCTTCAGCCGTTTCCTCTTCCTGCATGGCCCGCAGAAACCGTTCGCAGCTCCTCCTGGCCGCCCGGTCCCAGGTGGTGGTGAATCCATGCCGTGCCCCCGCCCTGGCAAGGGGCACTTCGCAGCGATCGTAGTCACGGCGGCCGTGCGCCCAGTTGATGATATGCCGGTAGAAGAGCAGGGCCCGGTCGAGGAGGATGTAAAGAAGCTGGATATTGGTTACCGGCCCCACCTGCAGCCGCTCCCGGGCCAGACGCATACCGAGCAGGCGGGCACCGGAAAGCAGTTCCCGGCCGCGCAGGGCCGTACCGGCCGCGCCGAGCACACCGCCGATGCCGGAAAAGACACCAAAGGTGATGCCGGCCGCAGCCACGTCCACCCCGGCGCCGATGACGGCGCCGCCCACGGCGCCGGCCAGGATAAGCTGTTTCGGGCTCAGGCCGAGGAACTGCCAGGTCCTGGCGCTGGCCAGGTTCTCGTGCAGGATGGACTGGGGCGGCAGCCGGCAGTCGAAGATGTTGTGCTTGAACAGGCTGCGGATCCGGCGCTGGGCGCGCTGCTCGAGCTGCTCCACGTACCGGACGTACTCGTCGTGCAGCCGCCTCCGGACCTGCTCTTCCTCCTGCCCTTCCCGCAGGGCCACCGACTTCCTGTAGGACAGGGCATCGGCGAGCATGGCGGTAATGATGGCCGCGGTGCGGGCATTGCGGGCCGCCCAGTCCCTGCGAAAGGCGGTGATCACCGTCTCCAGCGCCTCCTGCAGTTCCTGGTCAATGGCCTTGAGACTCTCCAGCAGTGCGATCCGTTCGCCATAGGTGGCGCGGCAGGAGTTGAAGATGCGGATGGCGTTGAAATGTTTTCTGAACTCGCTGCGCCACTGGTCAAGCCAGGTGGTTTCCTCCTCCTTGCAGTTGATGATCGCCATGCGGGGACGCCCGGTGAGCCGCAGGATCTCCATCTCGGCGCGGTCCACGTTGCGCACCGGCCGCGAGCCATCCACCACGAAGATGACCCCGGCCCCGTCGCGCAGGGGCGTGAGCAGCTCGCAATCGTCGTGAAAGGCGGGATCGGCGCGGTGCGATTCGATGAAGTCGGCCAGCATGGCATCCTCATCGCCCCGGTACTCCTGCATCCAGCGCAGCACGCGGCGCGGATTCTGGAATCCCGGCGTGTCGATGAACCGGATCACCTCCCGGCCGTCGATGACCACGGGAAAGGCACACCACTCGGTGGTCTCGCCGGGGACCGGGCTGATGCGCACGGAATCGTCCTCGGCCAGGGTGGAGAGGACCGAGGACTTGCCCTCGTTGGGATGCCCGATCACGGCGAATTCCGGGACTGTACGCTTCATGGCGCCACCATTTCAACAACCTCCAGCCGCGGATCACCCAGGGCGGCCAGGCTCTGGTGCCAGATCCGGAGGTCAAGGGCACTGACCGGGGTGAAGATGGTACCGGGTTCGGGCCTGCCGACCAGGGCAACGATGATCCGCCCCTCCCTTCCCGCCAGGTCGCATAACCTGGCGAGAAAATCCAGAAATTCCCGGATGGGCGGCTGCCACGCCTCCTGGAGGACCAGGATGCCGCCCGCTTCTTCCGCCCCGAACAGGTCCCGGATCAGCCCGAGCTCGCCGGCCATCTCGTCCTCTGCCCCGATCCTCAGCATGCCGGCAAGAGCGGCCCCGGTCCGCGCCGGGAGCAATTCTGCCAGGATCTCCCGCGGACACTGGTCATGGAGTTCGTCCGGCACCAGGGCCAACAGGGAGGCCTGGTATCTTGCCCTATCCTCGACAGACCCGGCCGGCGGCGCCGGTTGCGGCTCCGGGACGGCCGGCGGACGGTGGCCCGGCGTCCTCTCTTCCTGCTCCGGCGCCGCGCGGCGCGGGACGCTGCGTCGTGATTCTGCCAGGCCTGCCGTGCGCTCCTCCCAGCCGCCGGCATCCGGCGGTCCGGATCCCGCCGTCGTCCGGCGCATCCCCGGCGCCGTGCTGCTCTCTGCCGGCTGTGCCCCCTGTCCGGAGGCACCGGTCCTGAGGCCGGGCGCCAGCATCCGGTGCAGGAGCCGGCTGCAGGCAGGACCGTCACAACGGTACCGGGCCAGGGCGCGACGCAGGCCGAGATGGCCGGCGAGGAGCAGGGCAAGCCTGGGCAGCAGGCCGTAAAAGAGCACGGCCAGGCAGAGAAAGGGCCACCAGGAGACCAGGTCAGTGGTGGCCAGGTGATAGATACCGTCCTTGAGTACCATCCGGCTGCCCTCGATCCGGGCCAGGGACGGGTAACTGATCCCGGGCGGGAGGAACCAGGACCAGGGCAGGGCGAGCAGGCGCACAAGACGGGCCACGGCGCCGGCCGAAACCTGGAGGGTCGATTGCCAGCCAAAGGCGACATCCGCGGTGACCACCTTGACCAGGGTGGCCGCCAGGACGCCGGTGTTGAAACTGGCGGCAAAGAGCTGCACCAGGATGAACATGGGCCACAACAGCAGGGAGCCGTGGCTGCGCAGCCGGGCACTGCCGTGACCGAGGACGGCCAGCAGGCGCAGCCGCCGGCCGGCGTCCAGCTGCCGCAGAAGTCCGCCCCTGAGCCTGACAAGCAGATTGGTGACCAGGCGGGCGAGCAGGGAATAGAGCAACGACGAGCGCAGGCCGCGGCCGGAGAGGAGACGGTAGAGCGCAAGCGTCGCGAGCAGAAGAAGAAGACACTGCTGCGTGACCACAAAGGTGCCCAGGTAGAGCGCGACATTGACCGGCCTGGTTCCGGAATAGGCGAGAAATGAGTAGGCGAGGCCACCGCCTGCCACCAGGCCGGCCAGCATGGCCAGAAACCGTAAAAGGCTGTAGATCTCCTCCCAGAGCCGGCCCGGCAGGATGGTCCCGGCCCCGCCCTCCTCCTTCGCCATCCGGCGCCGGATTTGCAGCCAGCGATGGAGCAGCACCCCGGGCTCCGGCCGGGAATCGCCATCCTGCGGCCCGATGAACTCCAGGTAGATGCCACGGTCCCGCCGGGCCAGCTCCGCCGGGTCGGTATCTTCGTCCTGGGCCAGGAGGTACTCCAGGTCCAGGATATCGGGTATGCGCCAGAGTGTCTTCATGGTTACCGATCACGGGATGGTTAGCCCGAATAGCATGGGTTGCCGCCGATGGTATCCTGATCTCTTCTCGCCGGCAAGCTGTCAGCGGCGGGTCCTGGCCCGCATGTTTCACAAAGGTCGTCGCGAACGGTGTGAAAATGCCATGAATGAAGGGAACAGCAAAGGTCCGCAGACATACTGAAATATTCCGAGAAATCCTTTTTGCGCTGTGATGCTGCAGGCAAGGTGTTTCCGGGCCTTGCAGCAGATCGCCTGTGAACCATGGGGGCTAGAGTACAGGAGAAGCCCCCTGTTGTGCAACCGCGGCAGCCCTCTTTCCTGCCAACATGACAAAACACGCATGCCATTCTGACACGGACAGCAGGGACCGGTCCACGATTTTTCTTGAAATTATTACATTTTTTAAACTGGCACACCGCTGGCAATACTGAAGGCAAACACGGACAACACCATCTGGACAAGTACAAAGTTCTCACCATATCCCGAGAGGAACGATCATGACCGCAGCCACCACCAAAACCCGCGTACAGAGCACAGTCAACACCCAGGCAGAGATCTCCAGGGGCGCTCTCATCTCCATGGCATCCGCCGGCGCCGTCGTCGGCCTCTGGGCCTTTGCCAGCCTGGCCAGCGCCATGGTCATGACCGGCGGTCCGGTCGCCCTGGCCAGGGCATGGTTCAGCGCAGTCATCGGCGCATAAAACCTGCCGTCCAAGACAAAAAAACACCCCCGGCTGCCAGGTGCAGCCGGGGGTGTTTTTTTTGGTCCCCGCGGTCCGGGACCGGATTCCGGTGTTCCAGTTCCCGGATCTACCCTTCGAACGTCATGCCCAGGGCCTCGGCCACGCCGCGTCCATAGGCGGGATCGGCCTTGGCGCAGTTGGCGATGTGCCTCTTCCTCACCTCCTCGGAGACCCCCGCCATGGCCCGGGCCGTGTTCCCGAACAGGACCTGCTGCTGCTCCGGGCTCATCAGCCGGAACAGCTTTCCGGGCTGGGTATAGTAGTCGTCGTCCTCGCGGTGATTCCAGTGGTCCGCCGCCCCGTCCAGACCGAGCGGCGGCTCCCTGAATTCCGGCTGCTCCTGCCACTCGCCCCGGCTGTTGGGCTCGTAACCGATGGTGGAGCCATAATTGCCGTCCACCCGCATGGAGCCGTCCCGGTGGTAGCTGTGGAAGGGACACCGGGGCCGGTTGACCGGAATCAGGTGGTGATTGACCCCGAGGCGGTAGCGCTGGGCGTCACCATAGGAAAACAGCCTGCCCTGCAGCATGCGGTCAGGCGAAAAACCGATGCCGGGTACGACATTGGCCGGGTTGAAGGCAGACTGCTCCACCTCGGCGAAATAGTTCTCCGGGTTGCGGTTCAGCTCCAGGACACCCACCTCGATGAGGGGATAATCGGAGTGATACCAGACCTTGGTGAGGTCAAACGGATTGTAGGGACACTCCGAGGCCTCCTGTTCCGGCATGACCTGGATGTACATGGTCCAGCGCGGAAAATCACCCCGTTCGATGGACTCGTAGAGGTCCTGCTGATGACTCTCGCGGTTGCGGCCGATCAGCTCCTGCGCCTCGGCATCGGTCAGGTTCCTGATTCCCTGCTGGGTGTGGAAATGGAACTTGACCCAGAACCGCTCATTGCCGCCATTAATCAGGCTGAAGGTGTGGCTGCCGAAACCGTGCATGTGCCGGTACGTTGCCGGAATGCCGCGGTCGCTCATGGTGATGGTCACCTGGTGCAGGGCCTCGGGCAGGGAGGTCCAGAAGTCCCAGTTGTTCTGGGCGCTGCGCATGTTGGTCCGCGGATCCCTCTTGACCGCGTGGTTCAGGTCCGGGAACTTGAGGGGATCCCGGAGAAAGAAGACCGGCGTGTTGTTGCCGACCAGGTCCCAGTTCCCCTGGTCGGTATAGAACTTGACCGCAAAGCCGCGGATGTCCCGCTCGGCATCTGCGGCGCCCCTCTCACCGGCCACGGTGGAAAAGCGGCAGAACAGCTCGGTCTGCTTGCCGATCTCGCTGAAGATGGAGGCCCGGGTGTACCGGGTGATGTCATGGGTGACGGTGAAGGTGCCATAGGCGCCGGAACCCTTGGCGTGCATCCGTCGCTCCGGGATCACCTCCCGGTCGAAATGGGCCAGTTTCTCGAGAAACCACACATCCTGCAGCAGCATGGGGCCTCTTGGTCCGGCGGTAAGAACGTTCTGGTTGTCCGGTACAGGTGCGCCGTTGTTGGCGGTCAGTTTTCTTTTCTCGCTCATCGTGATCCTCCTGGGATGGCTTGGTAGGTGTTCGCGACCCGCAGGCCGCACAAGCGGAATTTTTTGCAAATAGGATTTAATCTTACAGGAGCGTAGCATTACCGATACCAGAAGTCAATAAAAAACAATTCCCAATAAGCCCTCTTCCGGATCCGATGCTCCCAAAATTGCCAATTACCGGATTTCGGGTATACTGTGGACCGATATGGTTCGGCGGCGGCAGCAGTGACCGGGAGGAAGCATGGGGCTGGACAGGAAGAAACTGGCAGTGATCCATATCGTCAAGCGGGAGCTGGGGCTCTCGGACGAGGAATACCGCGACATCCTGGAGCAGGTCACCGGCGTGCGCTCGGCCCGGGACCTGGACGAGGCCGGTTTCCGCAGGCTCATGCGCCGCTTCGCCCGCAGCCGCCACTATCGCAGCAGCCGGGACGGCATCACCTTCCGGCAGAAACTCTACATCCGCCACCTGGTCCGGGACCTGGGGTGGGACGAGCGCCATTTCACCAACTTCCTGAAAAAATATTATCACCAGGACACCATCGACACGATGAGCAGGAAAGAGGCGGGCAAGCTGATCGAATCCCTGAAAAACATCCTGCGTCGACATACCGCCGACCGATGAAGATCTCGACCCGGCTCTTTCTCTACATCCTGACCCTGATCCTGCTCACCTCGCTGGGCCTGGGCTGGATCTCGGTGCAGGACGAGCGGGCCCACCTGCTGGGCAGCGCCGGCCTCATGGCCCGTACCCTGGCCCGCACCCTGGCCGCCACCTTCAAGTACTATCACATGCAGGACCAGCAGCAGCGACTGAGCGAGATCATCCATGCCCTGCTGCCCCATGACGCCAACGTCAACCGGCTGCTGATCAACATCTACGACCGGCGCGGCAACCGCATCGACCTCACCTTCGAGCATGGCCTGCAACGCCGGACCCTGCGCCGAGACCGGCTGCCGGTTCCGCAGGGGCGCGGAAGCAGCGAGGAGATCATCCGCGACGGCGGCAGCGACTATCTCTCCGTGCTCAGCCCGATCATCGACTCCGGGGGCAAGGTCCAGGGTGCGGTGGAGGTGCTGCTCTCCCTGGACGGGATCAACCGCAACCTGGCCGCCCTGGTGCGCAAGTTCCTGCTCTTTGTCCTGCTTACCACCCTGCTGCTTGGCCTGACGCTCTACCTCATCAGCCGCTGGAGCATCACCCTGCCCCTGGCCCGGCTAGGCGGGGCGGCCCGCCAGCTCGGCCACGGTGACCTGGGGATGCGGATCGAAAAGAGCGGCGTCCACGAGATCGACGAGCTGATCGGCGAGTTCAACCGCATGGCTGGCAACATCGAGGAACAGAGCAGAAAACAGGAAGAGCTGTTCAGGGAAAAGATCCGCCTGGAACGCGGCCTCCGCCACCGGGACAAGCTCGCCTCCATCGGTCAGCTTGCCGGCGGCCTGGCCCACGAGATCGGCACCCCGCTGGGCGTGATCAGCGGCCGGGCCGAACAGCTGCTCCGGCAGTGCGGGCCCGACGACCCGGCGCGGCCGGGCCTGGAGGCCATCATCCGCCAGGCCGACCGGATCAGCAGGATCATGCGCCGGATGCTCGCCTTTGCCAGGAAACCGGAGAGCGGGCAATCCGAGGTGGACCTGGCGGCGCTCATCGATGACGCCTTCTCCCTCTGTCGCCTGCGGCGGCGCGGCAGCCGAACGGAGGTCACCCTGGAGACGGACCTGGCCTGCACCTCGATCACCGCCGATGCCGACGGCCTGCGCCAGCTCTTTGTCAACCTGATGCTCAACGCCTTCCAGGCCATGACCGACGGTGGCACCATCCGCATCGCGAGCCGGGAGGAAAAGGGCGAGCTGATCGTCACCTTCAGCGACACCGGGCCGGGTATCGACGACGCCATTGCCGACCGGATCTTCGACCCCTTTTTCACCACCCGGGAGGTGGGCGAAGGAACCGGCCTGGGCCTGTTCATGGCAGCCAGCATCGTCCAGGAACAGGGCGGCCGCATCGAGGTGGACCGGGAGCACGGGGGCGGCGCCCGCTTCATCATCCGCCTGCCGCGGCGCCGGATAACCGTTGCAACTGAAACAGGGAACAACCATGGCCAGTAGAGAACCCGCCATCCTGGTGGTGGAGGACGACCGCGACATGCGGGAGTTCATCCGCGACATCCTGACCGAAAACAGCTATCCCGTGACCCTGGCCGCCAATGGCGAAGAGGCCCTGGCGCGCCTGGCGCAGGAGCCTTTCCCCATCATCGTCTCGGACCTGAAGATGCCGGTCATGGACGGCCACACCCTGCTCGAGCGAATATCGGCCCGCCAGGCCCTGCGGCCCTTTGTCATCCTGATCACCGCCTTTGGCGACATCGACGAGGCGGTGCGGCTCATCGACCGGGGTGCGTACGACTACATCATCAAGCCCTTCCGGATGGAGCAGCTCCTGATCGCGGTCCGGCGGGCGGCGGCCGAGCTGGCCATGCGACGGAAGATCGCCCGCCTGGAACGGATCACGGCCGCAGGCCCGGACTCCCATGGCCTCATCGGCCGCAGCGCCCCCATGCGCCGGCTCCTGCACTTCATCGACAAGATCGCCTCGGCCTCGGGCAGCGTCCTCATCGAGGGCGAGACCGGTACCGGCAAGGAGGTGGTGGCCAGGGCCATCCACCGGGCCTCGGCCAGGAATGAGAAAAACTTTGTCGCGGTCAACTGCGCCGCCATCCCCGAGGGACTGCTGGAAAGCGAGCTCTTCGGCCACGTGCGGGGCGCCTTCACCGACGCGGTGACCAGCCGCAGCGGCCTGTTCGTGGAGGCGGACGGCGGCACCATCCTGCTCGACGAGATCGGCGAGATGGACCCGGTGGTCCAGGCCAAGATCCTGCGCGTCCTGCAGGAAAAACAGGTGCGGCCCGTGGGCTCGGGCCGCGCGATCCCGGTGGACGCCCGGGTCATCGCCGCCACCAACCGCACGCTCAGGAAGGAGGTGGAGGCGGGACGCTTCCGGGAGGATCTTTACTACCGGCTCAACATCTTCAGGATCACCATCCCGCCCCTGCGCGAACGGCGGGAGGACATTCCGCTGCTCATCGAGGCGTTCCTGCGCCGGCATGAAGAAGAAGGCCGCCCGGCCGCCCTCAGCCGCGAGGCGATGCGCTTCTTCCTGGACTATCCCTGGCCGGGCAACATCCGCGAGCTGGAGAACGTCATCGAGCGGTGCGTCTTCCTGGCCGAGGACGCCCGCATCACCCTCCGGGACCTGCCCGAGGAGATGTTGGCCGCCGGCCGGCCCGGGGGTGTCTTCAATTTCGACACCATCCGGCCCCTGGCCGAGGTGGAAGAGGAATACATCCGCCACGTCCTTGAGCGCTGCGACGGCAACAAGCAGCAGGCCGCGACCCTGCTCGGCATCAACCGCAAGACCATCCGCCGCCGACTCCAGGCCGCGGCACGTAACAGCAGCCACGGGAACACCCCGACCCCGTAGCATCCCGACCGAAGGAAATCGCATCTTCCCACCGCGCAGGATCGCCGATCCTGCAGGACAGGAAACCGACCCGACGCCCTCCGGGACATTTTGCCCCGCCCCGGCCCGTTGTGTCCCCCTCCCCAGGCCCTTTCCCGTCGGCTCCGCCCCGGACCCGCAATGAGCACCGCCCCCGGTGACACCCTATCTCCCTGCCGGTTGGTCTCTTTCACGACATTCCGCCTCTCTTTTCCTCCCCATGCCACATCATGGCACATCCCTTGCCTCTCTTACCGGGATAACCGACCAGCAGAACCAGGGGACCGATGAAAAAAAATACCCAAAAAACCCTTCTCGCCCTGTTGCTGATCCTGGGTGGAGTGGGATTTCTGATCATGAAAGGCGTCTCGGATACGGGTGTCTACTACCGGACCGTGGCCGAGATCATCGAGGACGGCCTGCCACGGCAGCGCGGGGTGCGGGTCAGCGGCAGCGTCCTGCCCGGCACTATCGACTATGACCAGCAGCGGCTGCTGCTCCGCTTCACGGTCCGTGACACGGAACAGGAGGACAAGACCATGCAGGTCCTTTACCGGGGTGTCCGGCCCGATGCCTTCAGGGAAGAGGCCGAGGTGATCCTCGAGGGACGCCTTGACGGGGCCGGACAGACCTTTGTCGCCGAGACCCTGCTGGCAAAATGTCCGTCCAAGTATGAAAGCGAGGTACGCAGGCAATGAACATGGTGACCCTTGGCAATCTCTCCCAGGCCGCGGCCTTTGCCGCCGCCCTGCTGGCCATGCTGCTCCTGCTGCTTGGCCTGGCGCGCAACGACCTGCGCTCCATCGAGGCGGGACGCCGTGCCCTGGCCGCAGTGGCCCTGTTCACCACCATGGCGGCCTTTGCCCTCTCACGGCTCTTCCTGACCGACAATTTCCAGGTGGAATACGTGGCATCCTACTCGGACCGTGCCCTGCCCCTCTTCTACAAGGCCACCTCTTTCTGGGCCGGGCAAAAGGGGTCCCTGCTCTTCTGGGCCTGGGTGCTCAGCCTCTACATCGCCCTGGTGGTCCGGAACACGCGCAACGAGACCCGGCGCAGAAATACGCCCTACATCTACCTGGTCCTGGCCTCCATCGTCGCCTTTTTCCTGCTTCTGCTCAACACGGTCTCCTCGCCCTTTACCCTGCTTCCCTTCACGCCGCCCGACGGCCAGGGGCTCAACCCCATGCTCCAGAACCCCGGCATGATCTTCCATCCGCCGACCCTCTTTCTCGGCTACATCGGCTTCACCATCCCCTTTGCCTATGCCGTGGCCGCCATGATCTCCGGCCGGCTCGACCCGGACTGGCTGCGCAAGACCAGGCGCTGGAACATCCTATCCTGGATCTTCCTCACCATCGGCATCATCCTCGGCGGCCAGTGGGCCTACGTGGAGCTGGGCTGGGGCGGATTCTGGGCCTGGGACCCGGTGGAAAACGCCTCCTTCATACCCTGGCTCGTCTCCACCGCTTTCATCCACACCGCCATCATCCAGGAACGGCGCAACATCATGCGGGTCTGGAACATGGTCCTCATCGTGCTCACCTTCCTGACCTGTATCTTCGGCACCTACCTGGTGCGCAGCGGCGTGCTCCAGTCTGTCCACGACTTCGGGGCCACGGGCCTGGGCGGATTCTTCCTGGTCTTCCTGGTTGTGACCGGTATCGGCTCGCTGATCCTGATCGCCGAAAGCTACAGCCAGCTCCGGACCGACCACAGCCTGGAATCACTGCTCTCCCGCGAGTCCACCTTCCTGTTCAACAACGTCATCCTGCTGGCCATCGCCTTTTCCACGCTGTTTGGCACCATCTTTCCCCTGATCTCGGAGATGGTGACCGGAAAGAAACTCACCGTGGGCGAACCCTTCTTCAACCAGGTCAACACGCCGCTCTTCCTGCTCCTGCTGCTGCTCACCGGACTCTGTCCCCTGATCGGATGGCGCCGGGCCTCCATCGACAACCTGAAGAAGAACTTCCTGCTGCCAGCCTCCCTGGCCCTGGCCGGCGGCCTGGTCCTGTTCGTTCTCGGGGTGCGCACCTTCTATCCCCTGGCGGCCTTTTCCCTGGCCGTCTTTGTCAGCGCCACCATTCTCCTCGAATTCGCGGCCGGCGCCAGGGCGAGGAAACGGCTGACCGGCGAAAGCCTGCTCCTCGCCCTGCCGCGGGTCCTCTGGCGGCTCAGGCGGCGCTACGGCGGCTACGTGGTCCACTTCGGCATGGTGCTCATGGTCATCGGCATCACCGGCTCCACGGCCTTCAAGCAGGAAAAGGAGGCCACCCTCCGGCAGGGCCAGGCCATGACGATCGGCGACTACCAGCTCCGCTACACCGGCTTCAGGAGCTTCCAGGACCGGAACCGGACGGTCTATGCCGCCACCCTGGGCGTCACGAGAAACGGCCGTCCCGCCGGCGAGATGACCACCGAGCGACGGTACTACATCAATGCCGAGCAGCCGACCACCGAGGTCAGCCTGCGCATCAGCGCCCGGGAGGATCTCTATCTCACCATGCCCATGATCGGCAGGAACAACGAGATCACCCTCAGGGCGGCGGTCAATCCCCTGCTGGTCTGGGGCTGGGTGGGCGGCGGCCTGATGGTGCTGGGCGGCATCATGACCATTATTCCCTCGCGCCGGCAGAAGAGACGGACAACATGAAAACGGACAGGTCATCACAAAAATCGCCGATCCTGCTCCTGGTCCTGTTCCTGGCAATCCTGGCCGGAACGGCCCAGGCCCTGACCAGGACCGAGGTGGAAAAGAACCTGCTCTGCTACGGCTGTCCCGGCGAGCCCCTGAACATCGACCGCTGCAGCCGCGGCGATCAGATGCGGGCCGAGATCGACCGCCGCCTGGCCCGGGGGCAGGACCTGGAGACGATCCTGGCCTTCTTTGTCAGCCGGTTCGGCGAGGAGATCCTGACCGTGCCGCCAAGAAGGGGGTTCAACCTGGTTGCCTGGGCCGCTCCCTTTGTCATGCTCCTCATCGGCCTGGTGACGGCCACCATCCTGGTCCGCAGGTGGAAGGGAGCCGGCCGCAGCGGGAAAGCGGCACAGGGACACGGAAAAACGATACCCGACCCTGCCCTGCGCAGACGGGTGGAAGAAGAACTGCAGCAGCTGGAGGACGAACAGTGACCATGGTCATCTTTTTTTCCGCCGTCGCCGGCACGGCTTTTGTCTATACCATCCTGCCCCTGCTGCGCCCCAGGCAAGGCTGGCTGCCGGCAGAAGAGGAGGGGGTGCGGCGGCAGGCCCTGCTGGCCGAAAAACGCGCCTATCTGCGGGCCATGCAGGACATCGACTTCGAGCACGCCTCGGGCAAGATCAATGACCGGGATCACGCCGAACTGCGCGACCACTATGCGGCAGAAGCAGCCAGGATCATCGGCGAGATCGAACTGCTCGACCACCGTGGCCGGGACATGGAATCCTCCCCGGCTGTCGCCGGCAACGGTTCAGGCCGGAAGACAGCGCAGGAACCGGCCAGGGGCGGCAGCGCTCCGGCAGCGGCCCGCATCGCGGCGCTGCGGGAAAAACTGGACCAGCTCGAGATCGGCTGGGAGATGGGCGAGATCCGAAACGATGCCTATTTCGCCCTGCGCGACACCTACCGGCAGGAACTGGACTCGCTGGCCGGCCGCCTTCGGGAGCAGGAGAAGGACCATGGCCGCGGATGACTACCTCGAAGTCAGCGGTCTGTGCAAGGAGTACGAGGGATGCCGGGCCCTGCGCGACCTCTCCTTTCGCCTGGCCAGGGGCGATTTCCTGACCCTTTTCGGCCCGAATGGCGCTGGAAAGTCCACCCTGCTCCGGATCATCGCCACGCTGACCGCGCCTGATTCCGGCCGGGTGAGAGTGGACGGGGCAGACCTGGAGGATGGATCGGAAGAGTTCAGGAAACGCCTGGGCTTCATCTCCCACCACGCCCTGCTCTATGACCAGATGAGCGCCCTGGAGAACCTGGTCTTCTCCGCATCCCTGTACGGGGTGGCCGATCCCGGGGCCAGGGCGGAGGAACTCCTGGCGCAGGTGGACCTCCAACTCCACCGGCACCGGCTGGCCGGCACTTTCTCCAGGGGTATGCGCCAGCGGCTGAGCATCGCCAGGGCCCTGGTCAACGACCCGGACCTGCTGCTGCTGGACGAACCCTTCACCGGCCTTGACCGGCAGGCGGCGCTCCTGCTCGGTGAACTGCTCCTGGTCCTGAAAGAACGGCGCCGCACCATTATCATGGTCACCCATGACCTGGACCGCGGCCTGGCCATGGCCTCCCGGGTCGGGATCCTGGCCGGCGGCCGCCTGGCCTTCCTGGAACCACGGCACAGGATCGATGCCGCCGCCTTTGCCGGGCTCTACCTGGCGACCATCAACGGTGAGACATCGTGAGATCCGCCTGGCTCGTCATCCGCAAGGACCTGCGCGCCGAACTGCGCCGGCCCCAGGCCATGATCGCCATGCTCTTTTTCGGCTTCCTGCTGCTGGTGATCCTCGACGTGGCAGTCCCGGCCGGCACGGAGATCACGCCGGAGACCGGGGCCGGTATCCTCTGGGTGGCCATTACCTTTTCCTCGGTGCTCGGCCTGGGCAGGAGCTTTGACCGGGAAAAGGAGAACCACTGCCTGGAGGGACTGCTGCTCAGTCCGCTCAGCCCGGAGGGACTGTTCGGGGCCAAGATGGCGGTCAACTGCATCTTCATGGGACTGGCAGAGCTGGCCATCCTGCCGCTCTTTTTCATCCTCTACGGCGATGCCTTTCTCCGCTCCCTGCCCGCGCTGGCCCTGGTCCTGCTGCTCGCCAACAGCGGCTTTGCGGCCACCGGCACCCTGTTTGCGGCCATCACCGCCGGTGCAGACCGCAACGAGGCCCTGCTGCCCATGCTCTTCTTTCCCCTGGTCATGCCGCTCATCGCCATGGCGGTCCGGGCGACCGGCATGATCTTCGCTGGCGCACCCCTGCCGGAGTACAGTTCCTGGCTGCAGGTGATGGCGGCCTTTACCCTCATCTTCACCGGCCTCGGCTTCCTGGTCAGCCGCCACATATTCCGCGACTGAAAGACCGGGGCAGACAACACGAACCAGAAACAACAACCGAAAGCATGATCCCCCGAACCCGGAACCCGGAACCTGTCCTGATCACCTGCACGGCCCTGCTCTTTGCGGCAGCCGTGTACGCGGTTTTTTTCCATGCCCCTGCGGAACGGGTCATGGGCCTGGTCCAGAAGATATTCTATTTCCACCTCTCCTGTGCCCTGGTGGCCTTTCTCTCCTTCACCACTGCCTGCATCAGTGGTGTGGCCTACCTGGTCAGCCGTGACCTAAAATGGGATGTCCTGGGCGCGGCAGCGGTGGAGATCGGCCTGGTCTTCACCACCCTGGTCCTCGCCACCGGCATGCTCTGGGGCCGGCCGGTATGGAATGCCTGGTGGACCTGGGACCCGCGGTTGACCACGTCACTGATCCTCTGGTTCATCTTCGCCGCCTACTTCATCCTCCGCGCGGCTGTGGAAAAGCGGCAGCAGAGGGCCGCCTACTGCGCGGTGATGGCCATTGCCGGCTTTGTCGATGTCCCCATCGTCTTTCTCTCGGCCCGCCTGTGGCGATCCATCCACCCGGTGGTGATCCGGGCGGACGGTGTCAACATGGCACCCCCCATGCTGACCGCGCTGCTCGTCTCCCTGGCGGCCTTTGCAGCCCTGTGGGGCGTTCTGCTCCGCCGCCGCGTCCGGATCCTGGCCATGGCGGAACAGATCCGCATCCTGGAGCATCGACTGGACCGCGAACCCGCCCAGGCCCGGCGGGCACGGTACTGACAACACGCAACACAAACCTGGGAGGACCCCCATGAACAGCACATTTTTTCTGATCGCGGCCTACCTGGCCATCTGGGCCGGAATCTTCGGCTACCTCCTTGTCACCGGCCGTCACCAGCAACGGCTGGCCCGGCGGCTGGAAATGCTGGAGGAACGTATCAGCCGGACGGAGGCAGGACAGTGACCAACACACGGACGACCAGGGAATTCGTGGTCATCTCCTTCTTCTGGACCATCCTGGCGCTGATGGTCACCTTCGGCATCCTCACCACCCTGCGCGGTCCGGCCGCCGAACGGGGCGCAGTGCCCACTGCCACAGCAGACAAAAAGAAGGAAATCGAGGAAAAGATCGCCATCTACAAAAGCATCCTCCAGGAAAAGCCCGACAGCCTCAAGGCCCTGATCGGGCTGGGCGATCTCTACTTCGACGACCACAGGTTCGAACAGGCCATCGAGACCTTTCTCAAGGCCCGGGCCATTGCACCGCGGAATGTGCACGTGGCCAACGACCTTGGCCTGCTCTACCTCAACACCGGTGAGCCGGACAAAGCCATGGCCCAGTTCAACAGGGCCCTGGAGATCGACCCGGCCCACCTGGAAAGCCTTTATTATATCGGCATGATCCATGTCTCCAGGGGCGAACCGGAGCAGGGCCTGGAAGTCCTCGGCAAGGTGTTGGCGGCCGGTCCCGGCCCGGACCTGGCCCGCCAGGTGAACCGGGAGATGGAGGCAATCCGCCGCGCCATGAAGGGGGCCGGGCAGTGAGGGCGCCGTGGCCGGCCACCTTTTCATCCGGTCCGCTCATACTCAATAAAGGTTAACAACCGGCAGCGTCCATGGTATTCTCATCGGTGATCCATCACTGAAACACGACTCCCGCAGGCGCGGGCAAGGAATACCAGGCCCGTGCCGGAGGACGAGCATGGCCCATGCGACCGGCAACGGACGGCAGCAGCCCGCGGACAGGGCAGACCTTCTCCTGGACCTGGTCCGCCGCCTGACCAGGGAACTGCACCCGCAGGCGGTGACCCTGCCGGAGATCACCTTGGACAGCCTGCTCGACCGGGACCTGGGACTTGACAGCCTGGCCCGGGTCGAGCTGCTCAACCGGATCGAAGACACCTTCCGGCTGCGGCTCCCGGAACAGGTCCTGGCCGGCGCCGAGACCCCCCGCGACCTGCTTCGCCACCTGGACCGGGGCGACCGGCGTCCCGAGCCGGTTGTTCGTCCAGGACCGGGGCCGGCCCCTGTGGGCATGGAGACGGAACAGGGTGATCTCGCCCCCCATGCCGCCACCACCCTTCCCGAGGTCCTGGCCGCCCACGCGGCCGCCCGACCGGACCGGCTGCACCTGCTTCTCGAGACACGGGACGGCGACGAACCGCTCACCTACCGTGACCTCGATCACGCCGCCCGCTCCATGGCCGCCGGCCTGCAGCGCCACGGCCTGCAGGCCGGGGAGACCGTGGCCATCATGCTGCCCACGGGCCTGGACTATTTTTTCACCTTCTTCGGCATCCTCCTGGCCGGCGGCGTTCCGGTGCCCCTCTATCCACCGGCCCGGCCCTCCCAGATCGAGGAACACCTGCGCCGGCACCAGGCCATCCTGGCCAACTGCGGCGCCCGCTTCCTGGTCGCCGATCCCGGGGTCAAGGGTGTGGCCGGCCTGCTCAAGGGCGCCGTGGCCTCCCTGGAACGGGTCGCCACCGTTGCCGAGTTCCGCGGCCGGGCAACGGAATTCACCGCGGTTCCGATCCATGCCGACGACATCGCCTTTCTCCAGTACACCTCGGGTTCCACCGGCGATCCCAAGGGGGTTATCCTGACCCACGCCAACCTGCTGGCCAACATCCGGGCCATGGGTCAGGCCTGCGCGGTGAACTCCGGGGATATCTTCGTCAGCTGGCTGCCCCTCTACCACGACATGGGCCTGATCGGCGCCTGGCTGGGCAGCCTCTACCACGGCTGCCGCCTGGTGATCATGCCGCCTCTCTCCTTCCTTGCCCGACCCGAGCGGTGGCTTGCCGCCATCACCCGCCACCGGGGCACCCTCTCCGCCTCGCCAAATTTCGGCTACGAATTCTGCTGCCGGAGGATCGGCGACGCCGCGCTTGCAGACCTGGATCTCGGCTCCTGGCGCCTGGCCTTCAACGGCGCAGAGCCGGTGAGCCCGGTCACCATCGGAACCTTCTGCCAGCGCTTTGCCGGTTGTGGTTTCCGCAGGGAAGCCATGACCCCGGTCTACGGCCTGGCGGAATCCTCGGTGGGCCTGGCCTTTCCACCACCCGGCCGCGGCCCGCTCATCGACCGTGTCCGGCGGGGCCCGCTCGTCCGGGACGGCCGCGCCCTGCCGGCCGCGGCCGAGGATGACACGGCCCTGCAGTTTGCCGGCTGCGGTTTTCCCCTGCCCGGTCACCAGGTGCGGGTGGTGGACGAGAGCGACCGGGAACTGCCGGAACGTACCCAGGGCCGGCTCCAGTTCAAGGGTCCCTCGGCCACCTCGGGCTACTTCCGCAATCCGGAACAGACCCGGTCCCTGTTCCACGGCCCGTGGCTCGACACCGGCGACCTGGCCTATATCGCCGGCGGGGAGATCTTTCTCACCGGCCGGGTCAAGGAGATCATCATCCGCGGCGGCCGCAACATCTACCCGCACGAGCTAGAAGGAGCCGTCAACGACATCGAGGGAATCCGGCGTGGCTGCACCGCGGTCTTCGGCGCCACCGACCCGGAGACCGGCACCGAACGGCTGGTGGTGCTGGCCGAATCGAGAAAACAGGAGAGCCGGGCCCTGGAGACCATGCGTCAGCAGATCAACGAGGTCACGGTGGACCTGCTGGGCTCACCGCCCGATGACGTGGTCATCGCGCCGCCGGGCACCGTGCTCAAGACCTCCAGCGGTAAGATCCGCCGGACCGCCTGCCGCGCTCTGTACGAACAGGGCCGCCTCACCGGGCCGCAGCGCGCGGTCTGGCTCCAGCTCGTCCGCCTCTTCCTGGCAGGACTGGCACCCCGGGCCCGCCGGTTCCTGCGCCGCAGCGGCGAATACCTGTACGCGGCCTGGTGCTGGCTGCTCCTGGCGGTACTGGCCCTGGTGACCTGGCCGGCGGTGGTGCTCCTGCCGGTGCGCCGTTGGCGCTGGCGCCTGCTCCGTGGTATCCTGCGATTGCTCGCCCTGCTCACCGGCACCGGGATCACGGTCCGCGGCCGGGACAACCTGGCGGATCCCTCGATCCTGGTGGCCAACCACGCCAGCTACCTGGACGGGCTGGTCCTGGCCGCGGCCCTGCCCGTGCACCCGGCATTTGTGGCCAAGGCGGAGCTTGCGGCCAACCCGGTGTCGCGGCTCTTTCTCTCCCGGCTGGGGGTGATCTTCGTGGAGCGGTTCGACTTTGAAAAAAGTGTGGAAGATGCCCGCCGGATCGGTGAACTGGTCCGGGCCGGCGAACGGGTGCTCTTCTTTGCCGAGGGCACCCTGCAGCGGATGCCGGGCCTGCTCCCCTTCCAGATGGGCGCCTTCGTGGCCGCGGCCCGTGAAGGAGCAAAGGTCACGCCGATCATCATCCGCGGCACCCGCAACAAGCTGCGCGCCGACTCCTGGTTCCCGCGCCCGGGCGCGGTGCATGTCAGCATCCTCAGCCCCATCTTGCCGGACGGCGACGACTGGGCCGCCGCGATCAGGCTCCGCGACCGGGTACGGAAGGAGATCCTGCGCCGCGTGGGCGAGCCAGACCTGGCCACGGTCTACACCTCGCTGGCCCAGATGGATATCGAACGACCGGAACAGGAGCAGGAAGAATGAAGCCCGCCGCCTCCCTCCACGTCATCCCGGCCGACGAGGCCCGGACCCTGCACGGCCTCTTTGCCGCCCGCGCAAGGCAGAGCCCCGACCTGGCCGCCTTTCACCAGTTCCACCACGCCGGCAAACAGTGGGTCACCTATTCATGGGGCGAGATGTGGCAGATGGTCGCCCGCTGGCAGGAAGGCCTGGCCCGGGAGCCCCTGGAGCCCGGAGACCGGGTGGCCCTGCTGCTCGCCAACTCCGTAGAGTGGGTCTGCTGCGAGCAGGCGGCCCTCTCCCTGGGCCTGGTGGTGGTGCCCCTCTATATCTGGGACAGCCCCGAGAACCTGGCCTGGCTGCTCGCCGATTCGGGCGCCAGGCTGCTGCTCGTGGGCACCTGGCACCAGTGGTGCCTGCTCCTGCCCCACGTGCACCGGTTCCCGGACCTGGCCCGGGTTCTCTGCCTCGAGGATTCCGGCGGCAGCACCGGGCCGCTGCCCGTGGTTCCCGTGTCCGCCTGGCTGCCGGACAGGGCCGATTTCCGCACCCCCCGGGCCACCGACCCGAACGGACTGGCCACCATCGTCTATACATCCGGCACCACCGGACCGCCCAAGGGGGTCATGCTCTCGCACCACAATATCCTCTGGAATGCCGAGGCCCTGCAACAGGCGGTGCCAAGCCGTCCCGCCGACGTCCTGCTCTCGTTCCTGCCGCTTTCGCACAGCTTCGAGCGGACCGTGGGCTACTATGCGCCCATGATGGCCGGCAGCTCCATCGCCTATGTCCGCTCGGTCAAGCAACTGGCCGAGGATCTCCTGACCGTGCGGCCGACAATCCTCATCTCCGTGCCCCGCATCTTTGAAAAACTCCACGCCAGGGTGCAGGCTGGCCTGGCGACCAGGGGCGCCCTCTCCCGCAGGCTGGTCACCCTGGCAGCGGAGACGGGCTGGACCTGGTTCGAGCACCGGCAGGGCCGCCTGCCGACCCCGGGCCTCAAGGCCCGGATCCTCCATCCCCTGCTGCAGCGGCTGGTGGCGAAAAAAATCCGGGCCCGTCTCGGCGGGCGGCTGCGTTTCACCGCCAGTGGCGGCGCGCCCCTGCAGGAACCGGTGGCCAGGTTCCTACTCGGCATGGGCATCCCCCTGCTGCAGGGGTACGGACTCACCGAGGCCGCGCCGGTGATCAGTACCAATACCCTGGAACGAAACGATCCCGCCTCCGTGGGCCCGCCCCTGTCCGGCGTCCGCTGCCGGATCGGTGAAAACGGCGAACTGCTGGTCAAGAGTCCCGGCGTCATGCTGGGCTACTGGAACCAGCCGCAGCAGACCGGGGAGGCCTTTGATAAACAGGGCTGGCTTCGCACCGGCGACGTGGTGGAAATCAGGGACGGCATGCTCTATATCCGGGGCCGGCTCAAGGAGATCCTGGTCACCTCCACCGGCAAGAAGGTGGCGCCCATGGACCTGGAGATGGCCATTACAGCCGACCCCCTGGTCAGGCACGCCATGGTGGTGGGCGAGGGCATGCCCCATCTCGCGGCGCTGCTGGTCCTGCGGCGGGAACCATGGCAACGGCTGGCCACCGACCTGGGCCTGAACGCGGACGATCCTGCTGCCCTCGCCAGCCGGGCGGCCCGGGATGCCCTGCTCAAACGGCTTGCGCAGCGGACGACCCGTTTTCCCCGCCATGCCCGGATCCGAGAGGTGGCCCTGCTCCTTGATCCATGGACCATAGAAAACAACCTGCTGACCCCGACCCTCAAGCTCAGGCGGCAGCAGATCGAACAGCGCTACAGGGACCTGATCAAAGAATTGTTCACAGGGCGCGACCTCCCTGCCGAAGGGAATATTTCGCAGCGAGGATGACCAGCGTGGCATGGAAGGAAAGGCCGCTCGGGCCAAGCAGCCGCAGCGCGTGGCGCAGACGCCTCTACATCATCATCTTTGAATCCGACACCAGGGCGGGCCGGCTCTTTGACCTGGCCCTGATCCTCGCCATCGCCCTGAGCGTGGTCGTGGTGATGCTCGACAGCGTGCACGCCTTCCAGGTCCGGCACGCGCAGGGACTGCGGGCGGCGGAGTGGTTCTTTACCCTCCTCTTCACCGTGGAGTACCTGCTGCGCCTGCTCTGCGTCAACCGGCCGACCCGCTATGCCCGTTCCTTCTTCGGGGTCATCGACCTGCTGGCCGTGCTGCCCACCTACTTCGCCATCTTCCTGCCCCAGGCCTCGCTGGCCGTGGTGATCCGGGTGCTCCGTATCCTGCGGGTTTTCCGGATCCTCAAGCTGGGTGCCTATCTCGGCGAGGCGGATATCCTGATCCAGTCGCTGGTGGCGAGCCGGAAAAAGATCGAGGTCTTCCTGTTCACGGTCCTGCTCCTGGTCATCATCTTCGGCTCGCTGATGTACCTGATCGAGGGCGAGGAGAACGGCTTCACCTCGATCCCGCGCTCCATCTACTGGGCCATCGTCACCCTGACCACGGTGGGATACGGCGATATCGCGCCCAAGACTCCCCTGGGCCAGGCCCTGGCCTCGGTAATCATGATCTGCGGCTACGGTATCATCGCCGTGCCCACCGGCATCGTGTCCGCGGAGATGGCGCTGGCCTCGGGCCGCGACAAGCGCTACCGCATCTGTCCCCATTGCGGCGACCGGTTCCACGAAGAGAACGCCGTCTACTGCAAGAGCTGCGGCAAACCCCTGCCCGGCGGCGGCTGATCAACGGACGACGATCCGGTAACGGGGCCGCTGCAGGTGCGATCCCCGGCAGCCGGGACAGTGGCCCGGCGGGGCCAGCTTTGTCCGCTTGCGGAACACGAAGCCGCAGTCCAGGCAGCGGGCCGGCTCCACCTCCAGGCGCAGCCCCCGCGTCTTCAGGCTCCTGGCAATATGTTCGAGGTGGCCATAGACCTCCCGCTCCGGGATATGGAGCGCCCGGGACAGCTCCCTGGCCCCGGCGCCCCGGTCTCCTCCCAGCAGCTCGATCATCTGCCGCCTTATTGTCTTCTCATCCTGCATGGATCCTCCCATTACTCCCTGCTCCGCGCATGGTGCAGTGCCGTTCCCGGTTGAGGCCGGAGTTGAAGACCATCCGTATCCCCGTGATCTTTCCGTGGTTGCTGCCAGGCACCTTGCTCCTCCTGTTCGTGGTGCCACAGCTGTTCCTTACCCTGCTGGAAACGTGGCGGATACGTTTTCATGCCCGGCTCCGCCGGTCCCTGTCAACGCCCGATAAGAAAAAAAGCCCCGGATGCTCTTGCCACATCCGGGGCCTTCGCAGGTAGTGTCTCCCGGGCTGTCCGGCCCGCCTCTACCCGGGAGAGACCACCTTCAATCCAGGGGCTGGCCCAGGCCGGCGCTGCGCAGGACGGCCTCGTCCGGACCGGTTGCCGTGCAGCAGCCGGCAAGCCTGCCGTTGACCGCAACGGCTGGCACGGTGCGGACATTGAGCTCCCGCGCCCGTGCCGCACCCTTCCTGTCTCTCATATTGACGACTTCGACCTCACACGACGGACAGGCCAGACGTTCGACCATGGCCACCGCCTCCTCGCAAAGCGGACACCCGGCACTGAATACTTCTATTTTCCTTGCTGTCATTGTCAGAACCTCCTGTGTATATTTTTCCGCAGAGTACCGAGACACGTGCTCCCTGCACGCGTCCCCTGCTCGTCCTTCCACCCGGAACCGGCCGGATGAACCACGACCTTGCGCAACCGAACCAACATGGAACATCAGGATGTTCCATGACCCGTGATACTATCTCCTTACTCCCGCCCGATACCATCCGGCGGACCCGTCAGCTCGCGGACTCCTCCTCGTGCCGGCAAGGCGTTCCAGATGGAGGCGAGGATCAGCATCCCTGTTCCCCCATACACCAGGGGATCGTGAACCAGGTAGAATTTTCCGATCACGATGGATACCGAAGCCAGCAGGCCGACGACGAGTGGTCCATAGCCGTTCCTGTTCCGGACCCTGTAGCCAAAGGCAGCAAGGGTGACGAGCAGGAAAAAAACCGTTATTGGCAGCAGGTAGGTATCACCAATCAGAAAATTGAGCCCGACCGAGCCCAGAATGCCCGCATAGGCGGGCCAGCATCCGGGTCAGGCCAGTCTCGGCAGCAGGGCGACCGTTACAGCCGGCAGTGCGGCCAGCATTTCTTTGCTTCGCATAGATTGCTCCTTGTACTTACGAATCTTCTGCCAAGCCTTTTTCTTTTCAAAAAAAACATCGGCCTTGTTCACGCCCTCGACTTTGGTGAGCCCTCGTTATGTTCTGTTTTTTCCCACCGGTCAGTTGCCGCCATAAGCACATCTGAAGCCGCAACCCACCGTGACAGGAGTCCGCCACCTGTCCGACCAGGGGAGAATCACCCATCCCTGGCGATGGCCCGCAGGATCGGGCACTCGTTGAAGGGAGCATTGCCGGTACAGGACGCCAGCAGCGTGTCCAGGGCCAGACGCATTTTCTTCAGCCCCTGTATGCGCCGGTCGATATCGGCCCGCTTCTGTTCGGCCCGCTGCCTGACATCGGCACAGGTAGCCCTTGGATTTCCACACAGGGCCAGAAGTTCACCGATCTCCTTGAGCGTGAATCCAAGTTCCTTGGCCCTTCGGATGAAAAGCAGGCGCTGGACCGCCTCTTCCGGGTACTGCCTGTAACCCGATGAAGTGCGGGGTGGTGGTTCCAGCAACCCCTTGCGCTCATAAAAACGTATCGTCTCAACGCCGACGCCTGCCCGGGATGCAAGCCTGCCGATGGTCAACACCTTCATTTTCTTGTCCTTTTCTGGGTGGCAAGCTCACCGAATCCGCATCGGCACCAGGTACTCGATATATTTTTCACCCTCCTGCGCCCATGATGCATCACGTCATCGGCGGACCTGCAATTGGCGGAATCCGGCCATGAACATACTGTAACCACTGTACCATACTACGGGGTCAAGAACTTTTTTGTCCCACCCTGTTCCATTGCATCCTCTCCCCGCCTGATTGACCAGGAAGGTGTCATCCATGTGAAGCAGGCTATCGTGAACAAGGGATCTCACACGGCTGCAGCAACCCCGACCACAGGAAATTATTTTCGGTTCCTCGGGGTCAGGACGAACAGTCGTGACGCTATCAGCCTCGGACTCGGCCTGGAAAGAGCCTCAAAGCGTGGCATGCTGTCCGATTTCCCGGGTCCACTATAACCCGGTCATGCCGGTTTGAATGTCTGTCGGGTTCAGCCCAGCCAGTGAGGTACCGAGTGAATGACTCCATAAGCCAGGGCGGGCGCCAGTGTAGAGAGAGCCAGGTTATCCGTCAACCGCTGCACCGCCGCAACAGCAACTACTCCGGCAGCAAGGGAAAATATTTCCAGCAGGGAGAAATCATGCGCCTTCAGCAGCGAGGAAAGAGACACTGTCACCAGGGCGGCAATGGCGGCAGGTCCCAGGGACAGCAGCATTTTGTACCTAAAGGATTTTTCCGGCATCCTGGAGAAAATCCGCGTCCCTGCCATGGGCAGAAAACGCAGGAGCCATGTGCCCACTCCTACGACAATAACGGCCAGTTCAACGGTTTTCATTTCTTGTTTTTCTTGATTGTTTTTTTCTTTTCCGTCGCTGCGGGTGTGGCCGGTAACGGCAGGCCTCCGAAAACCGCACCACTCAACATGCCGCCAAGCAGAGCAAGATGGTTTTCCAGCCATATTCCCAGCAAAGCAGTCCCTGCCAGGGCAAAAAGAACCGCACTTCTACCGCCATGCCGGGTACACTGCAACAGGAGGGAACAAAAAAGCGCTGGCAGCACAAATTCCAGTGTATCCCTGATAAAGGCTGACTGTTCAAGCAATTGCATCCCTGTGCATGCTCCGAGGACAGTACCGCTGAGCCAGGAAGACCAGGCCCCGGTTTCCAGACCGAGCAACCAGACATCCATTTCCCCTTCTTTCTGCTTTGCTGTCCCGGCAATAGCAGTGGCAAATACTTCATCTGTCAGGCCAAAGGCAAGTAGTGCCAGGGGAATCCGCTGCTGCTTCCTGTCAAGATAAGAAAGAAGAGAAGGGCCGTAAAAAGCGTGACGCACATTCATGAGAAGCGCCGCTGAAATCAGGGTCCAGGCGGAAGATCCGGTCCCGACAAGGGCGACAAAAACAAACTGGCTGGCCCCGGCGAACACCAAAGCCGAAATCATCAGGGCCTGCCCGGCCGACAGACCGGCCTGGATCGCCCCGACTCCAAAGGTAAAGGCAACCGGCAGATACCCGGCAACTATGGGCAGGCTGTCCCTGATCCCCCTTCCAAAGGAGGAGACAGAAGACATAACAGCATACATTCGCGTTACTCTCCACTAATTTTCCTGAAGCAAAACACATGGGTTCCCCCGCCATACCGACCACGTCCCGCCGTTGCAAATACACGACGATGACGACATAAAACAAAACCTGCAAAACCGGCAAGTTCAAGCAAGCGCTCAGGATGTGTTTTCCGCTCAATTTCATAGTCCAGTCCGGTAACCAGCGCTTCCAGTTCACGCTGAAAAAATCGGGCATAAGCGCCGGACAGATGGCTTGGCGGGCCGGCGAGGTCGTATTTCCTGGTGAACGTATGAAGAGCACGCACCCGTTCAACAGCCTCGTGGAGCAAACCGCACTGTGCCTCATACGCCACAAGAGGAATATTCTCCCGGAAAGCCCGGAAGACCTGAACACCAGCAGCTTCGCCATCTTCTCCCCCAAGCGCGGAGAACCAATCCAGCACGGAAAGAATATAGGCACAGTGGTGCCTGACCAGCGCGATCTGCCGTTCCTCCAGCATGGAAAAAGAAGGCAGAAACTCATCGGCTATAACCAGGATTCCGTTTCTTTCAAGTTGCTGCCGACATTTCTGAAAGAAAAAGGCTGTATTCAGGTGACGGGAAGCCCCCATGCAAACCACCAATGGAACCGATTCTTTTTCTCCCGTATATTCAAGGAAATCAATCTGCCTGAGCTTAATGTCCTGTACGGCCATGGTGTTCTGTTTCAGGTACTGAAATGCCGTTTCGTCCGGCTCAATTGCCTCAAACACCAGTTCAGGTAATAGCTGATGGAGCATAACCAGCGGTACCCCCGAACCGGTACTGACACCAATGCATGGTATCCGGCTTTTCTCCCGCCGGGATTCAGGAAGAAATTCCATAATATCCTGTGCCGTTGCAACAATCTGGCGACCATATCCCGGCTGCAGAGACTCAAACCCGTCATGCAGACTTACAGGGATTCGACCGGAAAATGATCGGTCATGCGTCATTGATACCGAAACGTCTTCCTTTGCCGTATCTCCCTGCATCGACGGAGTAAGCTGCATGTATCCATGCATGGCAAGAAGTTCCCTTGCCAGTATTCCTGTGATCAGGCCCGGACCGCGAACATGCGCCATTAATTCCTGAACCATGGAAGGGGGCAATTCCATGCCGGCCTGTTCCGCTCTTGCCGCTAGACTCACACATTGCTGCACAAGGCTGAATCCGGAGGAAGCCACCCGAAAAACAGTATCTGAAAACGCACAAGTCGTCCGGACGGCAAACACCACAACATAAGGGACACCCTGATCCACACCTGCAAAGCACATCACGGGCCAGCGAAACCGTGAGGCCAACACCCTGCCGACATGTTTGCAAAGATCCATGCCGGCGGATAAGAGCGAGGTACATCCATGAAACCGAAGCATATGAGCGCTCACTCCGTTGGCTACGTCGATCATGATTCGATCAAGCACAGAGCACACGCCATCCCACCCACTCTCATCTTCAGGCCATTTACGCAGTGTTACGAACTTCCCCGGATAATCGGCCTTTTTCGGATACTCAACAAAAACAAAGGCCCTTGCTTCCTGTTCAAGGGCGCCGTAAACATGAGGCACATCCGCCCGGAAAACATGGGAATGCCCTGCAGATACCATGCTCGGACTATTCGAATCGCCAACAAGCATGGTGCCTGAAACAACCATTACCCGTTCTTTCACACCGGAAGGGTGCGGAGCTGACTCCTTCCGGGACCCGGGACGCAGGGTCATGGAATATATTTCAATACGAGGCTCTGACGATGAGCGTTCTATAAAATGAACCACTGAACCATCGTCAGGAAGCTGTCCCCCGGATACCGGCTCTTTTTCATGGACAGCAGAGACCAACTCGCCAAAAGGGACATCAAGGGCGTTAGCTATGGCCCATATTGTCTCGACTGTTGGATTGCCGCATCCTGTTTCAATTACAGAAAGAGTTGATTTTGCCACACCGGAGCGCTCAGCCAACCCGGTTAACGTCAATCCTCTCTGTTTTCGCAGCCGAACAAGATTCTTTGCCAGTACCTCTCGTTGTTCCACAGCAGCACAATGTTCGTTAAAAAAATCTTTTCCCCTCTTTCACGAATATCTTGTTTTTTATATTGAACGTATCGTGAAAAATCAACACATAAAATACAGATGCCCTCAAGAAGCTATCCGATTGCCATTTCGTTGATTTATCGTTGATTGTGAAATTTTCCCTTGCGCCGCCAAGGTCATCTTGTTATCGTTTACCTGAAATATCAAACAGATGAAGGCAATCGAAAAGTCACTTTGGACCATGCGGGACCTGCCCGCCGCAGAGGGCGTCGAGGATATCATTTTTCGTTCTACCCCGGAACGTGGAAAAAGATCCCTTTTGCCGACCCCAAGCTGGGCAGCAAGGGAAGAATCATCAGCTGACCGCAGGGGACGGTGCCCGTCAGGGTGAAGATAACCAGGGCCGGTGTGGAGGCAACCATGCCCGAGTTCGACCGCCGAACCGGAGTTAAGCACCTCCGGGTCCGGGGCATGAAAGCAGTACGGTTTGCCGCCATCAAAATACCGGCCATGATACAATCCGGCAGATTGCACTCACCGACAATGGCAAAAGCCGCCGGAACGTCTGCCTTATGGAGCCGCTGCCTGCAGGGCCACAAAATGCGCCGCCCGCACCCCGCCACCTGGGCGGTGCTGACGCTCTTCATTCTGCTCTTTTCGTGGACATCCCTGTATGCGAGGCCACTGCCCTCACCGGCTGTCCGCCGCCAGCAGGAACAGGCGGTACTCCTGGCCAGGGCCGGCAGGCCGGGAGAGGCCGCGGACCAGCTCGAACTCCTGCACAGGCAGTGGCCCCGTGACCGGTCCATCACCAACGACCTGATCGTTCTTCTGACCTGGGCTGGTCGCGACGACAGGGCCATCAGGCTCTTCCTCACCCGGCCGCCGGCACAGTATCCGGACTACGTCCTCTTTGCCGTGACCAACAGCTACCGCAACCTGCACGATCCCGATGCCGGCCTGCGCATACTGGAGGATCTCCTTGCCCGGCACCCCGGCAACCAGCCCTGGCTGCTGCGCAAGGTCCTGCTGCTCATCGACAAGGGCAGCCTCGAGCCTGCCCGGAAGATTCTTGCCGACATTGCCCGGCACGGAAAAAAGAACCGTGATTTCTTCCTGGCCAGGGCCTATCTTCACGAACAGGAGCACAAGACGATCAAAGCGCTGGCCGACTACCAGGGCGCCCTGACCCTGAACCCGGCAGACCGGCGCCTCCTGCGCCGGATCCTTGTCAATCTCAACCATATCCGCGCCCCGGCCAGGGCCTGCCAGCTCGATACCCCTCCTTCCCCGCTCACAGCCGAAGAAAAGGCAGCCCTGCTCACCGGCCGGGCGGCCGAACTGCTGCGCTGGAGCACGGATGCACAAAAAGATTTCAAGGAAACAGGACTGTTCGCCTTCAAGGCCCTGGCCCTGCAGCTCCAGGCCCTGGCCGTGCTGCCGGACCAGGACCGTTCGCGGGTGCAGCGGCGGCAGGTATACCTGGACATGCTCATCACCCTTCGCAACCTGCGCCGCATGCGAGACCTGCAGTCACTCTACGCGACCCTTGCCCACCAGGGGCCGATGCCGGATTACACCCGCCAGGCCCTGGCCGACAGCCTGCTGGCCTCCCGTGAACCGGACCGGGCCCGGCGTATCTACAGCGAGCTGGTGGACAAGAACCCCGGGAACTACGGCGCATCCATGGGACTCTTCTATTCCTGTGTCGAGGATGAGGATTTTGACCACGCCTTCACCCTCATCGACTCCATGATCAGGCATGAGCCGCGATATCGCACCTTCTGGGACACCAAGGCAAAATTCCCCAATGAACGTTATCTCAGCCTTCAGGTCACGGGAATCCAGGCCAGGTTTTACGCCGATCAGCTGGGAGTGGCCTGGGACCGCATCGATGCGCTGGTGAACAGGGCGCCGGCCAACAACTGGCTGTACGAGGTGCGGGGACAGATCGAAAACGCCCGCGGTTGGCCACGGCAGGCCCTCGATGATTTCCGGACCGCCTCCCTGCTCCGGCCCGACAGCCTGGACGCCATTGCCGGCAAGGGGGCCAGTCTCATCCAGTTGCACCGCTACGATGAAGTTCGGCCGATCCTGGCCGGCCTGCTCCGGGACCACCCGCACGAACACGTGACCCGCTCCCTTGCCCGTGACTATCGTTTTGCCCGCAAACCATCCTACTGGGGCGACATCACCTTTTCCCACTCATCGGGTCCGGAACTCAACGGTGACGGCATGCTGGCCACTGCCGAGCTGATCTCGCCGCCCATCGACGACAACTGGTACCTGAACGCCGGCTTCCGCCACGCCTGGAGCGAACTCATCGAGGGCGAGGAGACCTTTGACCGCACCGCCCTTGGCCTGGAATATCATCGGGGAAACTGGGACATCCTGGGCCATCTCACCTACAACAATTCCACCAGGAGGGAGATGGGGGGCACCCTGAAGGCCATCTACCAGCCATCCGATTTCTGGCGGTTCATGGTCTCCGGTGAACGGTTTGCCGCCGACACCCCCCTGCGTGCGCTCTATCACGATATCCGGGCCGATGCCGTTTCCACGGCCGTAACCTACCGGGCCAGCGAACGGCGGCAGCTCACCGCCTCTCTGCGTCTCTCCGACTTTACCGACAACAACACCCGGATCGAGGCCGGCGCGGGCATCAGCCAACGCCTCGTCGATATTCCGCACCTTGACATCGATGGCCGGCTGGAGCTCTATGGCTCAACCAATGCCAAGACCGATGTCCCCTATTACAGCCCGGACCATGACCTCAGCTTCCAGGGCGCCATTCACATCGATCATGTCTATTACCGCCACTACGATCACCTGCTGGCCCAGCAGCTCGATATCGGCTACGGTTTTTACGACCAGGAGGGATATGTGCCTCGCTGGATCGGCCATATCCGTTATGAACACCGCTACCGTTTCACCCCCTGGCTGGAGGCGCTGGCCGGGGTGGAATTCGGCCAGAACGTCTATGACGGCCACGCCGAGCCATACCGGATGGCCCGTTTCATGATCAATGGAAAATTCTGACCCGGTCTTCGACATGCAGAGGATTTCCGCCGCCATCATCGCCAATCTCCTGCTCCTGCTGACACTACAGCCGGCGTGGTGCAAAGAGACCCGTTTTATCGCCATTGCCTATCATGATGTGGTCAGGAGCCGTGATGAACTGGCCAGCGACGCGGTAACCGTCGATCACCTGGTGGACCAGTTCGAGTGGCTTGTTGCCAACAACTATCACCCGGTCTCCATCGACGATCTTCTCGCCGCCCGCAACGGGACCAGGCCACTGCCCTCCCGGGCCGTTCTCCTCTGCTGGGACGACGGCTACCGGAGTTTTTACGACCTGGTCCTTCCCCTCCTCCGGGCCTACCGTTTCCCGGCGGTCCTGGCCCTGGTCGGCTCCTGGATCAGGCCGGACATGTCATCCACCATTCTCTATGGCAACACGCGGATGCCGCGCAGCAAATTTCTCTCCTGGCCGCAATTGCGGGAGATTGCCGCCTCCGGACTGGTCGAGATCGCCTCCCACTCCTACAACCTGCACCGGGGTGTCCTCGCCGACCGGGCCGGTGACAAGCTGCCGGCGGTCATCGCCCATATCTTCGATCCGGTTTCCGGGACCTATGAGAGTGACGGGAAACAGTTCAGGCGCATCTATGATGACCTCTGTAAGAACCAGGCATTTCTCGAAAAACGGCTCGGCATCCGACCCAGGGTCATGGTCTGGCCCTATGGACGATACACTGCCAGCGCCCTGGCAGCGGCCGGCAAGGCGGGGATGGACATCACCCTGACCCTGAACGCCGTGCCCGGCAATATTGCCAACCTCCGGGAGATCGGCAGGGTCTACCCGACACTGAACCCGGATCTTGCCGATTTCCGGAACTATCTCAACCCCAACATCTCCCCGCCCATCCGTCACTTCATCAAGGTGCGCACTGAAGACCTGCTCGATCCGCAGCCAGGGGGCGAGCACCGATACAGCGCCTTTCTCGACCGCCTGAAGGCCCTGGATCCGGGCATGGTCACCTTTGAACCGGTCCTGCGGGGAAAGCAGGGGCTGGAGGCCCTTTTTCCCAACCAGGCCCTTCCACTCGCCCGGGACCGGCTTTCCCGGCTGACCTGGCATACCGCCCACCGTGGCGGAACCGATACCTTTCTCTGGCTTTCGGCCACGCTTTTTGCCGCCCCGGCCCTGGCAGACCAGGCAACGGCCCACACCTTTTTCCGCCGGATGGGGCAGCACGCCTTTACCACCGGTCTCCTCATCGACCGGCCAGGACTGGCCGCGCGGATCATACAATCCACCCGCGGCAAGGAACCCATGCCCGGGATACGCTTCTGGAATCCGAGCCGGCAACGGCGACAGCGGCAGAGACTGCTCCGGCAAAGCAGGGATCCGCTCATTATCCGGACCATGGATGCCATGGAGGCCTTTCAGGAGGGGCAGCCCTTCATCGAGGCGGGCCTGGTTCTTCCCCTCCAGGCGCTCAGGGGACTGGGCAGGCAGGGGGCGGCATGCTTACTGCGATACTTTGATTTTCTTCTCATCGACGGCAGCAAAGGCAATCCGGCCGCCCTGGACCGGCAACTGCGGACCGGCCTTGCTCCCTTGCAGGGTACCGGCCTGCTTGCCAAGATCAGCCTCCTGCTGCCAAGGCGTCCCGGCACCGACCCGGGGCAATTGATGGCCTCCCTGCCTCGTTACAACATCATCAACTGGGGGTATGCCCATGACGACTTTCTCCATCGACTGCCGGCGGCGTCCCGGATCCGGCCGCTGATCTCCAAGGCCACCAACCCCTTTTTGCCCCGCTGATGCGTTGTTCCTGTCTTTTTCAGCCGAAAACCGCGGCAGCCGGGGATGCCGGCCGACGGGCCACGGTCCGGATCCGGCCGTCCCGTACCGGCATGACAACGCTGCTGCTTGTCCTTGCCTTCACCACCCTCTGCACCGGCTGTGCGCCGCACCGCAACAGGGACCATTGCACCTTTTTTCCACCAAAACCGATCATCGCCGCCCAGGTCGACCTTGACTATGTCTATGATGCGGACCGGGCACAGCAGGAGCACAACCTGGCCCTTCTCATTGACCGGGTCCAGGGCCTCGGCATCACCACTGTCTGGCTGCAGGCATTTGCCGATCCCGATGGTGACGGAGTGGCACGGGAACTCTATTATCCCAACCGTTTCCTGCCCATGCGGGCCGATCTCTTCCACAAGGTGGCCGGATCGCTGCGCCGGGCAGGCGTCGAGGTCTATGCCTGGCTGCCGCTGCTCGCCCTTGATCCTGGCCCCGGCCACGGAGACCTCCTGGTTCACTCCTTTCGGGACCAGGGCAACGAAAAGCCCGGGTCCGGCCTTCGCCTCTCCCCCTTTCATCCGCTGGCCAGGAAGATAATCCGCGGCATCTACGAGGACCTGGCCGTCGGCGGTCCGCTGGACGGAATCCTCTTTCACGATGACGGCACCCTCTCGGACTTTGAAGACGATTCTCCGGCAGCGCGCAAGGTGTATCAGCAGGCCGGTTTTCCCGGCTCCATCGGGGCTATCCGCAGCAACCCGGCCCTGTTCCGACGCTGGAGCAGCTTCAAGACACGATACCTGGTCGACTTCTCCCTCTCCCTGCTGGACACTGTCCGGAGAATCAGGCCCGGCATCCGTTCGGCCCGGAACCTTTATGCCCTGGCAGTGCTGCAGCCACAGAGCGAAGAGTGGCTGGCCCAGTCCCTGCCCCTGTTTCTCCAGGCCTATGACTATACCGTTCTCCTGGCGATGCCTTACATGGAAGAGGCCGCCGACCCGGAGCAGTGGCTGAAGAGACTGGCCCGAAAGGGACTGGCCCGCACCCTGCGTCCGCAGTCCCTGGTCTTTGAACTGCAGACAGTGGACTGGCGGCAGCGCAGGAAGATATCAAGCCCGGAGATCGTCCGCCAGGTCAGGTTGCTGCGGCAGCAGGGGGCACTATCGTTTGCCTACTATCCCGATGACTTTTTTCACGACCATCCGAACAAGGTGCTCCTGGGACTGGCCTTTGCCGGTGCTGCGGGAACGCCTGCGGGAGGAAAGGAACACCATGATTAAGCAGCTCTCCTTCCTCACGGCATTCTTTTTCAACTTCACCTACTACTATCCGCTCTTCATGGCCTACCTGTGGATGACCGGAGCCCTCATCTATTTCTTCCGCTGGGAAAAACCCTTTGGCGACAGCATCGCGTCTCCACCTGATCTCGAGGAGTACCAGGGGGTTTCCTTTCTTGTTCCCTGTCACAACGAAAGCGGCCAGATCAGGGAAACCATCGCCTGGCTCTGCCGCCAGCAGTATGACACCTATGAGATCATCGCCATCAACGATGGCAGCACCGACGATACGGGGGACATTCTCGATGAGCTGGCCGGAAAGTACCGCCAGCTGCGGGTCATTCATCTTCTCACCAACCAGGGCAAGGCCCGCGGCCTTACCATGGCTGCCCTGGCGGCCCGGTACGACTACCTGATCTGCATAGACGGCGACGTGATTCTCGATCCCTGGGCCGCACGCTGGATGGTCTGGCACCTGCAGACCAGTCCCCGGGTGGCCGCGGTTACCGGCAACCCGCGCATCCGCAACCGCTCGACCCTGCTCGGCAAGGTCCAGGTCGGTGAGTTCTCCTCCATCATCGGCCTGATCAAGAGAGCGCAACGGGTCTACGGCCGCGTCTTCACCGTTTCCGGGGCAGTGGTCGCCTTTCGACGGTCCGCGCTCCAGAACGTCGGCTTCTGGAGCACGGACATGGTCACCGAAGATATTGATATCAGCTGGAAGCTGCAGTTGAACTTCTGGGACATCCGGTACGAGCCCCATGCCCTCTGCTGGCTGCTCATGCCGGAAACGTTCCGGGGCCTGTGGAAGCAACGGCTCCGCTGGGCCCAGGGCGGGGCCGAGGTCTTTCTGAAAAACTTCCGCCGGATATGGGACTGGAAACGGCGACGGATGTTCATGGTCTTTGTCGAATACTGTACCAGTGTCCTCTGGGCCTATTCCATGCTGGTCATCACCCTGTTTTGGGCCCTGGGCAAGGTGATCGTCATGCCGGCCCCTCTCCAGGTCAAGACCCTGCTGCCCGGCTGGACCGGACTGCTGCTCGGCATCACCTGCCTGCTCCAGTTTGGCGTCAGCATGGTCATTGACGCCAGGTATGACCGCAGGTTCGGCAAGATCTATTTCTGGATCATCTGGTATCCGGTCGCCTTCTGGCTGATCAACATCTTCACCATAGCCGTTGGTCTGCCAAAGGCCCTGGCCAAGCCCAGGGGAAAACGGGCCACCTGGAAAAGCCCGGACCGGGGAATCCGGTCATAACCCGCACATCATCTCCGCAAGAGCGTTCTCATGCCCCGATCACACGCCATAGCCCCGGACCGGAACGATCCCCTCTCCGGTTACCCGGACAACCTGATCATCAACCGGCCGGACCTGAAATCAAAACCGTTGATCCTCGGCGAGCAGTTGCTGACCATCATCTTCTGGGGGTTCTGGTTCTACCTCTGGCTCCCGTTGATCAGTGTCATTGCCTGGCTGCTCGGCTTCCGTATCCTCTACACGCACCTCATGGAACTGGGAGGGGTGGACAACTTCTTTGCCCAGTTCGACACCTTTTCCCGGGGAGTCGCCCTGGCATCCGGGCTTCTGGCCTGCTGGAGCTTCTACAACCTGAAACGGTACGGATCCTACAACCGGAGAACAGCGGTACTGAAGACAGACGTTGCACGGCTCAAAAAGGACTTTTCCCTGTCCGACCGGGACTGGCGGACCTTGCAGGAAGCAAGGATCCTGCGTCTTTCTTTTGATACCAGGGGAGGAATCGTACAGGTGGTGGATGCCACAAGGGAGGCGGCGGCCATCAAAAGGGCATAAAAAAAGGGCCTGCGGCAGAAACCGCAAGCCCTTGATATCTTTGGTAGCGGGGGGAGGATTTGAACCTCCGACCTTCGGGTTATGAGCCCGACGAGCTACCAGACTGCTCCACCCCGCGTCACGTCCCGTAATATTACCATGACCGTGGTGTTTGTCAAGGTATTGTTGTCCCTGTATCGGGGCGGCTGAAGATCGCCTCGATCCGCCTGCGGACCGCAGGGGGAAAGGGGGTGAGCCTGCCGTCACGGCCTATGCAGGCATGCTTGGTGAAGCCGCGAACCAGGAGCTGCTCCCGGCCGTCGTCCCGCTGCCGCGTGATCCGGTAGTGGAAGCGGCAGGAGACCTTTTTCAGCTCCACCAGGGAGGTGGCGACGGTGATCAGGTCGTCGTAGCAGGCCGGGGCCTTGTAGCGGAGGTAGGTCTCGGTGACCGGCAGGATCAGGCCCAGTTCCTCGATCTCGCTGTAGGGCATGGCCCAGCGCCGCATCATCTCGGTGCGGCCGATCTCGAAGTACCGCAGGTAGTTGGCATTGTAGACCACGCCGCCGGCATCGGTGTCACCGTAGATCACCCGGCAGTTCGTCCGGAAGACCGGCTCCTTGAGTCCCACCTGCAGGTCAGCCATGGCGCTCTTCCTTTCCGCCACGGATGAAACGGTCGAAAAAAAGCGCACCGCTCGCCAGGTCGAGACCGTTTTCAGCGACCGCCTGCCGCACCTCCTCCTCGGTATAGGGACGGCCGCTCTTCTTTGCCACGCCCCTCGAATCATAAAGCAGCATGGGCACGGGCCAGGCCTCGTGGGTGCGACGGCTCAAGGGGGTGTAGTGGTCCATGGTCACCACCAGGCGGAAGGGTTCACCGCGCTCCTCCAGGGCCCGGACCATGGGCGCGACGATCCGGGAATCGAAATCCTCGATGGCCCGGACCTTGTCGGCCAGGTTTCCCTGGTGGCCGGCCTCGTCCGGGGCCTCCACGTGGAGGAGAACAAAATCTCCCTGCTCCAGGCCGGCCAGGGCCGCGGCCACCTTGCCCTCGTAGTTGGTATCCAGGTACCCCGTGGCGCCGTCCACCCGGGGCACGGACAGGCCGCTGCAGACACCGATGCCCTTGAGCAGGTCCACCGCCGAGACCAGGCTGCCGCGGATCCCGTACCGCCGGGCCAGGGGCGTCATGGCCGGGCTTGCGCCCTCGCCCCAGAGCCAGATGCTGTTGGCCGGCCGCAGGCCGCGGCGAATCCGTTCCCGGTTGACCGGGTGGTCGGCCAGGACCCGGCGCGAGCACTCCATGACCGTCCGCAGGGTCCCGTTTTCCATGTAGCGGCGATGGAAAACCGTCACGTCCCGGTCCATGTGGTCATGGGGTGGAACCGTTTCCACGGCCGGAGCCTCGCCGCGCAGCACCATCAGGTGCCGGTAGCTGATGCCGGCATGGAACCGGACCGACGGTGTGCCGCAGCGCTCCCCGATGGCCCGGATCAGGCGGCCGCTCTCTCCGGTGGAGATGTGGCCGGCACTGTAGTCGAGCATGGTGATTCGGCCGTCCGGGTGGTATTCGACCGTGACCAGGTTGCAGCGGAAGGCCAGTTCGCCGGGCCCGATCGCCACCCCCATGGAGGCCGCCTCCAGGGGCGCCCGGCCGGTGTAGCACTCCTGCGGCTCGTAGCCGAGCAGGGAGAGGTTGGCCACGTCGCTGCCGGGCGGAAACCCCTCCGGAACCGTGCGCACAAGGAGCAGCTCGCCCTCTGCGGCCAGCCGGTCCATGGCCGGTGTCCGGGCCGCGGCCAGGGGTGTTCTCCCGTCCAGCTCAGGGATCGGGACATCACCCATGCCGTCGCCGACCAGCATCACATACTTCATCAGCAGTCCGTCCCGGCCCTCAGCAGGGCTCTTCATCGAGAAAACGGATCTTGACCGTGGGCTCGGTGACCACCTCCAGGGTATCGATCTCGGCCAGGGCGCCCTTCACCGCCGACTCCCGGGCCGAGTGGGTCCGCATGACAATGGAAACCGGCACCGACTCGCGGCGCCCCTTCTGGATCACCGACTCGATACTGATGCCGTGGTGGCTCAGGATGCCGGCGATGGCGGCCAGCACCCCGGGTTCGTCCCGGGCCGAGATCCGGAAGTAGTAGGGACAGCAGAGCTCGTCAAGCGGCGTGATCCGCCGGTCCCCGATCTCCCGCGGCAGGTAGGAGAGCGGCGGTACCCGGCCCACGGAACCGGCCCGGATGTTGCGGGCGATATCGACCACGTCGGCGGCCACGGCGCTGCCGGTGGGCATCTTGCCGGCGCCGAGGCCGTAGAAGAGGACATTGCCCACCATGTCACCGGTAAAATGGATGGCGTTGAAGGCGCCGTCGATCTTGGCCAGCAGGTGACTCTCCGGGACCATGGTGGGGTGGATATGGGCCTCCACCGAGTCACCGTGGTTGCGGCTGATGGCCAGCAGCTTGATCCGGCAGCCGAACTCGCGGGCAAACTCGATGTCCACCGGCTCCACCCTGGAGATACCCTCGGTGGGGATCTCGTTGTGGGTGATATGCATGCCATAGGCCATGGTCATGAGGATGGCCAGCTTGTGCGCCGTATCGATCCCTTCCACGTCATAGGTGGGATCGGCCTCGGCAAATCCCTGTTCCTGGGCATCCTTCAGGACCGCGGCAAAGGGAATGCCCTCGTCGGTCATCCGGGTGAGGATGTAGTTGGCCGTGCCGTTCATGATCCCCGTGATGGCAAGGATCCGGTTGGCGACCAGTCCCTCCCTGAGCGACTTGATCACCGGGATGCCGCCGCCGACACTGGCCTCGAAACCGACCTCCACGCCCTTTTCCGCGGCAGCGGTGAAGATGTCGCGTCCCTCCTGGGAGAGCAGGGCCTTGTTGGCGGTCACCACGTGCTTGCCCGCGGCTATGGCCTGCATGACAAAGGTCTTGGCCGGCTCGATCCCGCCGATCAGCTCGACCACGATATCGATCCCGGGATCATCGATCAGTTCCGCGGCGTCCCGGGTCAAGCTGACATCACTGAACTGCGGCGGCAGGGAATCGATGTTGATGTCAGCCACCTTGGCGAGCCGGATCGTCATGCCGGTCCGCTTCGCAAGACGGTGCTGCTGCGAGAGCAGGACCTCTGCCAGGCCGCTGCCCACTGTTCCGAAACCTATCAGGCCTACCTGAACTGTGTTTTTCATGGGGTATTGTGTGTCGGTGATTACAGAGTTTTGTCGCCGGTCCCGTCTCCTGCCCGGGAGAACCACGGGACACGGAAACGGCGTCGGTGGGGCCGGCCACGTTCGTTCCGGCATTTTGTACCCTCTTTGCGGACGGTTGTCAAAAAGTATGGAGCGATATTTTCATAGCTTAAAAAAGAGAGTTACGGTATAGTCAGCCGCTGAATGAGATGCCATTCATTGCGTGTGACCGGTCTCTTTCCAATACTGTCAACGGGTTACACCCTTTTTCACCGTGCAGGCGATCCTGCCGCCGTGGAATGCGCCGGGCGCGGTGACGGTGCAACCGGAGATGGAATACGGTCCGGCCTGCTTACTTTCATCCTCTTTCACTTCAACACATCAAGGAGATGGATATGAACATTCTGATTTTTGGACCAAACGGCAGTGGCAAGGGAACCCAGGGCGCCATCATCAAGGAGAAGTACGGCCTGGACCACATCGAGTCGGGCGCCATCTTCCGCGAGCACATCAAGGGCGGCACCGAGCTCGGCAAAAAGGCCAAGGAGTACATCGACCGCGGTGACCTGGTGCCTGACGACATCACCATCCCCATGGTGCTGGAGACCCTGCAGAAGTCCAAGGACAAGGGCTGGCTGCTGGACGGCTTTCCCCGTTCCCTGGCCCAGGCCGAGGCCCTGGACAAGGCCCTGAAGGAATCGGGCATGGCGCTGGACTACGTGATCGAGATCGTTCTGCCCCGCGACGTGGCCAAGCTGCGCATCACGGGCCGCCGCCTGTGCGCCAACGACAACAACCATCCCAACCACATCGCCTTTGACGCCATCAAGCCGGTGGAAAAAGACGGCAAGCTGGTCTGCCGGGTCTGCGGCGGCGAGCTGAGCACACGTCCCGACGACCAGGACGAGGAGGCCATCAACAAGCGTCACGATATCTACTATGACGACAAGACCGGCACCATGGCCGCGGTCAACTACTTCAAGAACAAGGGTGACGTCAAGGTCATCTCCGTGGACGGCCAGCCGAGCATCAAGGAGGTTTCCGAGGCCATCATGAAGGAGCTTCCGTAGGCCCCGGGCGGACCACTTTCCGTATCCACGCGTTTCCACGCCCGGCCAGCGGCGTGGAAACGCTTTTTTTGTTTGACAGGAGGGGATTTTTCTTTCATTGTTGCGGCCATGAAAACGCTCATCTCCACCAGTCTTGTCCAGTCGATCATGGCCAAGGAGGCCTTTGCCAAGGAATCCGCCGGGGAGATGATCCGGCTGGCCCGCTGGATCGTCGAAACCTTCGAAGATGGCGGCAAGCTGCTCATCTTCGGCAACGGAGGCAGCGCCGCGGACGCCCAGCACATGGCGGCCGAATTCGTCAACCGTTTTCTCATCAACCGCAGGCCCCTGCCCGCTATCGCCCTGAGCACTGACAGCTCGGTGCTGACCGCCATCGGCAACGATTTTTCCTTTGACCTGGTCTTTGTCAAGCAGATCCAGGCCCTGGGCAAGCCCGAGGACCTGGCCCTCGGCATCTCCACCTCCGGGACCTCGGCCAACGTGGTCAAGGCCATGAAGACCGCCCGGGAGATGGGCCTCAAGACCGCCGCCCTCACCGGCGGCACGGCCTGTCCCGGCCGGGATCTTGCCGGCGCCTGTGATATCCTGCTCAACGTCCCCTCGGACTCTACACCGCACATCCAGGAGACCCATCTCTGGATCGAGCATCTCCTCTGCGAGATGGTGGAACAGGTCATGTTCGGCGAGACCTGAAAGCCGGAGCTCCCCTGCCAACCCTTTCCGTACACCACCCCCTGACACGCAGCCATGAAGGACTATACCGTAACACCGCTGGACTTTGACGGCCTCCACACCTACTCGGTCCATGACCGTCATTCCAAGGTCACGGTGGAGGACTTCGCCCGCCCGGTCCGCCCCGGCATGCGGGTCCGCGACCTGCTGACCGGCCTGCCGGCCCAACTGGCCGGGAAAGACCTGCCGGAGCTGGTGCGCCGGATCGCCGCCGCAATCCGCAACCGCCGGCCCGTGCTGCTGGGCATGGGTGCGCACGTGATCAAGGTGGGGCTCAACCCGGTGCTCATCGACCTGATGGAGCGTGGCATCATCTCGGCCATCGCCCTCAATGGCGCCGGCATCATCCATGACACCGAGATCGCCATGGCGGGCCGGACCTCGGAGGAGGTGGCCGACGTGCTCGGCCAGGGCGCCTTCGGCGCAGCCAGGGAGACCGGCGAGATACTCAACGACGCGATCCGCCGCGGCGCCGACCAGGGGATCGGCATGGGCGAGGCCGTTGGCAACGCGCTGCTTGAACACGGCTTTCCCCACAACGACCAGAGCCTGCTGGCCCGGGCCCGGGAGCTGAACATCCCGGTCACCGTGCATGTGGCCATCGGCACCGACATCATCCATATCCATCCCGGCGCCGACGGCGCGGCCATCGGCCGGACCAGCCACCACGACTTCCGCCTCTTCTGCCGCCTGGTCAGCGGCCTGGAGGATGGGGTCTATCTCAATGTCGGCTCCGCGGTCCTGCTGCCCGAGGTCTTTCTCAAGGCGCTCACCGTTGTCCGCAACCTGGGCCACCAGGTCCGCCACCTGACCACGGCCAACTTCGACTTCATCCGCCACTACCGGCCTGCCACCAACGTGGTGCACCGGCCCACCCTGGAGGGCGGCCGGGGCTACAACTTCACCGGCCACCACGAGCTGATGATCCCGCTGCTTGCGGCCGCGGTTGTGGACGAGTTGGAAAAAGGTTGATATAGTCCCAGAATTCGTCAGCGCCGGCCATCGGGACGCCCCGGACCGGCCACCGCCGCCTCAACCCTTACGATACCGATGAAAAAGACAATAAAGATAGGCACCCGCGCAAGCCTTCTGGCCGTGACCCAGTCCACCTGGGTCGGGAACCGGATCGAGGAACAGTATCCGGGCACCACGGTGGAACTGGTCAGGATCACCACCAAGGGGGACAAGATCCTGGATGTCCCCCTGGCCAAGGTGGGCGGCAAGGGGCTGTTCGTGAAAGAGATCGAAGACGCGCTGCTCGACGGCCGCGTCGACCTGGCCGTCCACTCCATGAAGGACGTGCCCACCGAGCTGCCCCCTGCCCTGCACGTGGCCATCGTCCCGGAGCGGGAAGTACCGGTGGACGCCTTCATCTCGACCAGGTACGGATCCATCGACGAGCTGCCCGCCGGCGCCGTCATCGGCACCTCCAGCCTGCGCCGCAAGGCCCAGCTCGCGGCCCTGCGGCCCGATCTCGCCATCCGCGACCTGCGCGGCAACCTGGACACCCGGCTGCGCAAGCTCGAGGAAGGACAGTACGACGCCATCATCCTGGCCGCCGCCGGCCTGAACAGGCTGGGCATGCAGGCGCGCATCACCAGCCTGTTCGACCCGGCCCGGATGCTGCCCGCCATCGGCCAGGGCGCCCTCGGCATCGAGCTGCGCAGGGACGACTCCGAGCTGCTTGCAGGCCTGCAGTTTCTCCACCACCCGGCCACCGCCACCGCGGTGGCGGCCGAGCGCGCCTTCCTGTTCCGGCTCGAGGGCGGCTGCCAGGTGCCCATCGGCGCCCACGCAACCCTGGCCGGCGCCACCGTCAGCCTGACCGGGCTCATCGCCAGGGTCGACGGCAGCGAGATCCTGCGGCAGGAGATGAGCGCGGCCGCGGACCAGGCCGCTGAACTGGGGACCCGCCTTGCCGACGACCTGCTCGGGCGCGGCGGCAGGGCCATACTTGACGAAGTCTACCAGGCGGAGAACCGATGAGCGGCAGGACAAACAGGGGCAAGGTCTACCTGGTCGGCGCCGGACCCGGCGATCCCGGCCTCATCACCCTGCGCGGCAAGTACCTGCTGGAGCGGGCCGAGGTGGTGGTCTATGACTACCTGGCCAATCCGAAACTGCTCCGGCACGTGCCGAAAGACGCCGAACTGATCTATGCCGGCAAGAAAGGAGGCGGTCTGCACGCCTTCACCCAGGACGAGATCAACCAGCTCCTGATCGACCGGGCCGGCGCCGGCCGGACCGTGGTCCGCCTCAAGGGCGGCGATCCCTTCATTTTTGGCCGCGGCGCCGAGGAGATCGAGGAGCTGGTGGCGGCGGGCATCAAGTTCGAGGTGGTGCCGGGCGTCACCTCGGCCACGGCCGCGGCCACCTATGCGGGTATCCCCATCACCCACCGCGAGTACACGGCCTCGGTGGCATTCATCACCGGCCACGAGGCACCGGGCAAGAAGGAATCCAATATCGCCTGGGACAAGCTGGCCACGGGCGCGGGCACCATCGTCATCTACATGGGGATCAAGAACCTGCCCGACATCACCCGCAAGCTGATGGATCACGGCCGCGACCCGCAGACCCCGGTGGCCGTGGTCCGCTGGGCCTCCACTCCTGTCCAGCACTCGGTGGAGGGCACATTGGCCACCATCACCGACATCGTGCGCAAGGCCGGGATCAAACCGCCGGCCCTGGTCATCGTCGGCGAGGTGGTCCGCCTGCGCAACACCATCGACTGGTTCGAGAAGCGCCCCCTCTTCGGCCGGCACATCGTGGTCACCCGGACCCGCGAGCAGGCCAGCGAGCTGGTGGCCGGCCTGGAGGAGCAGGGTGCCGACTGCCTGGAGTACTCCACCATCCACATCGAGCCGGTGGCCGACTACTCGGTCCTGGACCGGGCCCTGGACGAGCTTGCCGGCTACCAGTGGCTGCTGTTCACCAGCCTCAACGGGGTCACCTACTTCTTCCGCCGCCTCTTTGCCCGCAACATGGATGCCCGCGACCTGGCCGGTCCGAAGATCGCGGTGGTGGGCCGGGCAACGGCCGGCGAGCTGGAGAAATACGGCCTGCGGCCCGACCTGGTGCCGGAGAAGTTCACCGGCGAGGGACTGGCCGAGGCCCTGCTGCGGCAGGGGGTGGACGGGGCCAGGATCCTGCTGCCGCGGGCACTCAAGGCGCGCGAGGTCCTGCCGGAGACCCTGGCCAGGGCAGGCGCCGAGGTCACCGTGGCGCCGGTCTACCAGAACGTGCCGCCCCGGGGCAGGAAGGACGAGCTGCGCGAACAGCTCAGGGAGGGGTTCATCGACCTTGTCACCTTTACCAGCTCCTCCACGGTGACCAATTTCCTGACCATGGTGGACGCGGCCTCGGAAGAGGAACTGCGCAGCCTGCTGGCCGGGGTCAGGATCGCGGCCATCGGGCCGATCACCGCCAAGACGGTGGAAGACCACGGCCTTGCCGTGGACATCCAGCCGGAACGCTACACCATCCCGGACCTGGTGGACGCCATTGTTGCCCACTATCACAACGCAAACACCGGCTGAGCCACCGGCGCTGCTCCTGCGCATCGACCTGCCCGGCAGAAATGGCCGGAGCGGGCGTCCCGGGAAGGAACCCGGCGACGAGCGGGCGGTGGAAAAGGACGCACCATTGCTCTGCGCCCACTGCAGCGCCCCGGTAACCAGCCGCGACCAGGCCATCGAGATAAACGGCCGCCACGAACACGCCTTTTTCAATCCCGCCGGAATCGCCTACGAGATCCGCTGCTTCCGGCGGGCGCCGGGCTGCCTGATCCAGGGCGACCCCACGGACGAATTCACCTGGTTTGCCGGCTACCGCTGGCAATTCAGCCTCTGCTCCACCTGCCTCACCCACCTGGGCTGGTTCTTCAGCTCCCTGGAACGGCCGCCGTTCTACGGCCTGATCAGCAACCGGCTGATTTGACCCCGGAGGCGGCAGATCCTCCGCAGGCGTTACCGGGGTGCCATCACCTTGGCATTTTCACCGGGTTGCAAACGGTCACGGTTCTTCCGTTATCCCTGCCACCGCGGCTGGCTCCGGCTCTTCCGCCATTCTGAAGACGGCCAGCCTTTTCTTGATGAAATCGATGCCGTCCAGGGGAAACCGGGCAATGGCCTCCCGGTAGGCCGGCAGGCTGTCGAGCATGGGCATGATCCTGGCGTGCAGGCTGTCCACGGCCAGGTCCGGCCAGGGGAGGAAATCCACCAGGCCCTGGCGGCTGAATGCGGTGGCCCGCAGGAGCTGCTCCCGGCGCGGGGTCTCCCTGGGAATGATGAGAAAGGGGGTATTCTGGCTGAGGATCTCGCAGACCGTATTGTAGCCGCCCATGGAGACCACCAGGTCGGCGGCGGCAAAAACCTCCTCCATGCGCGGATAGAAGGGCACGATCTTGATCCTGAACGACCGGGCCCGGCGGGCCAGCAGGCGGCGCTGCTGGCGGGGCATGAAGGGACCGGTGATGAGGACGCTCCTGATCCCTGTCATGGCCTTCTGCTCGTGCATGGCCAGGTAGGTCTCCATCATGGCATAACCGTCGCCACCGCCGCCGGCGGTCACCACGATCATCTTCTCCTCTTCGCCCACGCAGAACTTCCTGCGGGTCTTGGCCGCCGCCCTGTCCGAGGCCACCCGCCGCGGCAGGTAGCCGGTGAAATGGACCCGTTCCCGGATGGAGCCGGGCAGACCATACTCCTCCACGGCATCGTAGATCTCCTGCCGTCCGTAGACCCATATCTCGGAATAGAGTTCCTCCAGGTAGCGGTAGACGCCCTTGTGGCGCCAGTCGGAGCGCACGGTCTCCCGGTCATCCATGATATCGCGCAGGCCGAGGATGGTCCGGGTCCGGGGCGAATACTCTTTGAGCCACTGCAGGGTGGGCAGGACCTCTTTCTTGAGCCCCAATGGCTCCTTGTCGACGATGAAGAGATCGGGCCGGAAGGTCCTGGTGGTGGCAGCGATGATGGACTTGCGGATATTGAGAGCGTGTTCGGGATCGATGCGGATGGAAAGGGACCGGTACTCGTCGTTGGTCTGCTTAATCATACCGGGAATACGGACAAAATCGACGTTTTCCGGGAAGGAGAACCGGCCGGCGATGGGCGATCCGGTCAGGATGAGGACATTGACGTCGCTGGCCCGCAGGTGACCGGCTATGGACATGGTCCGACGGATATGTCCCAGACCGTAGGTGTCATGGGAGTACATCAGAATATTATATAACGGGTTCTGTCCCATTGCTCTCCGAGGTGCTCCCGCAGGGTGAAGGGTTTTCTGCTGACCAGCTCCCGCAGCTCCTGCGGCGAGAGATCCCGCCGGTCGGCGATCTTCCTGGCCGGCACCCCGGCCCAGATCTCGTAGGGCCCGGGATTCCTGGTCAGGACCGCGCCCGCGCCGATCACGGCGCCATCCGGGATCTCGGTGACCTGGTAGAGGACGATGACGTTCTCGTGGATCCAGACGTCCCGGCCGATGTACTTGTCCTGCCAGACCACACCCAGCTTCTCCTGCTGGGCGAGCAGGGGCCTGCGGCCCTGGTGGATGTGGTCATGGGTGTAGATCCGGCTGCGGGCCCCGATCATGCACCAGGGACCCAGGTGGATGCTGCCGGTGCAGTCGAGAATGGAAAAGCGGCTGATACAGATATTGGTCTCCATGCCGGCCGTGTCCAGTGCCTCGGGAGAAATGTAGAGCCTGCCGCGGTGGACATTGCCATGGGGCCTGCGCCGCGCCTGTTTCAGGGCGGCGCGAAGCTCGGCCATGCTCTGGGTTGCCGGCTCAAATTCCATCAGGGAACCATGATCTGTTCTTTCGGGGACAACAGAGAGACGGAAGGTTGCCGGTTCGGCATTCTGCCGCCCTCTGTCCGGATTGCGGTTGTGATGCCGGACCGTTACGGGTACATGTCGGTCTGTCCGGCCGGATGCTACACTGTGGACAAAGGCCGGATAGAGAAAAATACCCGCTCTCCCGGCAACAGGCAATAAAAAAGGGAAGCCACCAGGGGATGTGCAACGGGTGGTTTCACCTGTGCGCAACTGCAACCGCCGGAAAAGGGAAGATCCTCTGCCGGTACGGATGGCGAGGAAAGCGGTGACAAACCCGGGCCGGATGGTTATATTTTTTATTCAGAATGAAAGAACCGTCCATCGTGACGGGGCGGCGTTCTTTTGACGGGCTGCCGGCACGAGCCTGTACCTTGATCATCGTGCACTGTCCGCCGATCCGAAAAACCGGGACCGCACACTTTTCCGCTGGAGGTATCCCTGTATGACAATTCGCCCGCGTACACTTGTCCTGCTCGCCTCCGGGATGCTCCTGCTCCTGGTCATTGCCGGCTGCGGCGCATCCAGGCCCAGCGGCCGGTGGGTCACCAGTTCCGATGTCCTGAAGACATTCCGCTCAGGGACTATTCTTCCCCACCACACCTATTACTACACCGGATCCCCGGTGGAACCCGATGCCATAATCGCCATTGACAACAGCTTTCAGCTTCGAACCAGGGTCTGGTCCAAGGTGGATATCACGCAGAAACTGCTCGACCGCTGGATGTTCTGGGCAAAAACGGACATGAGCGTACTCTGCCCTTACAAGGCCGGGATCATCCTGACACCGGACGGCAGGCAGGCCGGAGTCTGGTTCTCAAAATTCGCCTTCAACACGATCAGGACCCCGGAACCCGGCGTGATCGAGGTCTACCTGCCGTTCGCACCCGACAACACCACCTGCGGCCGGGAGAGTTATTACGATCAGCGGTAGGCAGCGGCGGCAGACAGTGGCTCTTGCCGCAACCGCAGGTGGAGGCAATAGCCGTTTTTTTCACATTGTCATGATACCCCTGGAGTTGTAAAATATAAGAAAAGGGATTCCCGGGCCGGGGACAAGGTCACCATCCTGACAGACGACTGCAATCATGCGTGGAAGAAACACCCTCATCATGCTCCTGGTCATACCACTGCTGTCCGCGGTGGCCGGACCGTCTCCAGCCATGGGGGCGGGGAGGGTGAGTATTGATCCTTCCCTCTGGGACCGTGCTGTTGACAGCCTGCTGGCCGCCGGCATGTACGGCATCGACCTGTCCGCCGACACGGACTGGATCATCAAGCTGCAGCGGACAGAGGGCATCAGCCTGGTGCAGGCCCCTGATCTTGCACGGTTCAGCGGTCATGCCATCACTTTTTCCTACAAGGGTTCGTCCGGTCTGCTCGGTTTTTCAGCCGGATACATCTACACCTCGCACAGGACCCCCCGGTCGGCAGACACTATTTTCGCTGACATGGACCAGCAGCAGTACAGTATCGACCCGGGCGACGACTGGTTCATGGCCATCGACCTGTCCGGTGCCTACCGGCTCCACGACGATCTGGCCATCGGCCTGGGCAGCAGGACCATGCTCATAAAGAACCCCCTGGACCGGGAAAAGGGGCGAATGCTCTCCTTTCTTCTCAACATCCCCATGTCCTACAGGAACTTCATCACCATAACCCCCGAGCTGCAGTGGTCACATTCCCTTTCCGAGGCATCGCTCTCCGCGGCTGACGCCAGGGACGGAGACCGGCAGGCGCCGGTGCAGGACATCTTTTACGGTGGTGTCTCGGTGACGTTCTCCTACTGACAGCCTCTCTTCCGGGGCCGGCCGCACCGGGGCAGCGCCTTCCCCCCGGCGGCTGAGAAAATCCGCCTTCCCCCCTTTCTTCGACGAAAAAATACTGTATACTGGGTTGCCGAAACCGGAACATGCTGTGCGGCATGCCCTCTGTGTGCACCCGCGGTCACCTGCAAAGCCAGGTCCGGCCGTCCGGGCAGGGGTACGTGCGGCCCTGCAATCCATCCAACCAACCCGGAGCTTCTACCGTGAACAGAGTCTTTCCCATGCCTGAACCCGGCACCTGCGGGCATCCATATTACCGGATTCATCACCTTGTTCCCACTGCAGCAGTGCTGGGGATCTGCCTTGTCCTGCTATCCCTGGCCTTTCCCGCGGCAGCGGCGGAGGAAAACAGACAGGACAGGGCCAGGGTGGTCTTTCTTCCCTTCCAGGTCCGGCTTCCCGGCCAATACGACTACCTGCAGGAGGGGCTGGCCAATATGCTGGCGAGCAGGGTTACGGCCCACGCCGGCATCATCGCTCTCCATCAGAGTGCCCGGACACGGCAGATGTCCGCCTACCTGCAGGCAGGCAAGGAACAGGAATTTGCCCGCATGCTGGGCAGGATCAGGGCCGACTACGTTATCATGGGGTCCCTGACCGGAGACAAGGGCGCCTACCAACTGACAACCCATGTCTTTGCCAGATCCGCGGCAACGACCCCCAGGCGGTTCACCCGCACCATCCAGTCCCTTGACGGGGTCATGGCCGGGATCGACGAGCTGGCCTGGGATATCGCGGTGGAGGTCTTCGGCAGGCAGCGTCCCGGCCCGGCCCGGGCTGCGGGTACGAAAAAGGAAGGGATCAATGCCTTTACCACCGAGCATCCGGAGCGGGCCTTCAGGGAAGGGCTGTACCGCGGCGGCGAACTGGGGCTTGACACGAAATCCGGTTTCGCCCTGGTCACCACCCGCCGCAGCCGCAAGATCCCCATCGGTCTCAAGGCCATGGACGTGGGGGACATCGACGGCGACACCACTCCGGAGATCGTGCTCGCAACCAACACGGAACTGCTCGTCTACCGGTATGCCGATGACTATTTCCAGAAGGTGACCTCGCTGCCTCTTGCCTCCTACCTGCGGGTCCATGCCATCAACCTGGCCGACCTGGATGGTGACAGCCGCAAGGAGATCTACATCAGCGCCAACAACGGAGCCAGACCGGCATCGCTGGTCGCCGCCTGGAAGGACAACGGCCTGTCGCTCCTCCGCGGCGATATCCCCTTCTACCTGCGACCGGAACAGGTCGCCGGCCGCAGGCCGATCCTCCTGGGACAGGCCGGCGCCCCCGGCGGACAGCCCGTCTCCCCGACCATTTACCGGCTGATCCGGAAACCTGATGGCTCCTATGACAAGGGAGAACCATTGCCCCTGCCTTCCGGGCTCAACCTGTTCGATTTTACCCGGGCCGACATCGATGGTGATTC
>DRKI01000124.1 GCA_011051875.1 Desulfobulbus sp.
CTGGGGCTGTCCCGGCTCAGCCTGTCCCGGTGTGGCAATCTCAGCTTTGAGAAGCCGGATTATGACCGTTTTCCCGCCCTGCGCCTTGCCTTTACCGCCCTGGAGCAGGGTGGGGTCAAGCCGGCCATGCTCAATGCGGCCAACGAGGTTGCGGTGGATGCCTTTCTGGACGGCCATATCGGTTTTACCGATATCGCCGCCGTGGTGGGTGCCACCCTCAACGGGGCCGCTCCCGAGGAAGACAGCGACCTGGCGGCCATCCTGCGGGCGGATCGCATCGCCCGCCAGCGGGCCGGGGAAGAGATCCTCCGGCGGCCGAGGCCGCAATCATGACTCCTGCAGGCGTAGACTGATCCTACGTTCTGTCTCCTGGTTTCCGGTTTCTGACAATCTGCCCATGACTTCTCTGCTATCATTCATCATTGTTCTTGGTGTCCTGATCTTTGTCCACGAATTCGGCCACTTCATTGTTGCCAAACTCTTCGGGGTCAGGGTGCTCAAGTTCTCGCTCGGCTTCGGCAACAAGGTGGTGGGCAGGAAATGGGGCGAGACCGAGTACCTGATCTCCGCATTCCCGCTGGGCGGCTATGTCAAGATGTTCGGCGAACAGCAGGGTGAGGAGATCCCGGCCGGGGAGCGCAAACGCTCTTTTTCCCACAAGCCGGTCTGGCAGCGGTTCGGTATCGTGCTTGCCGGTCCGCTGTTCAACCTCTTCTTTGCCCTGGTTCTCTTCTTTATCATGTTCGCGGTGGCCGGGCTGCCCGAGCCGGTGGATACCACGGTCATCGGCAATGTCGCTCCCGGCTCTGTGGCGGAGCGGGCAGGGATCAAGCCCGGTGACCGGATCCTGTCCATCGACGGCCGGGAAACCACCTCCTGGGAGCAGGTTTCCAGGCTGGTCCGCCGGAGCAACGGCCGGGAGATCACGCTGGTCCTCGAGCGGAACGGGAAACGGGTCACCATTCACGCCAGTCCGGCCATGGAGAAGATCAAGAATATCTTTGGGGAAGAGGTGGGTGAACGCTACATGCTGGGCATTATCCGCAGCGACAAGGTGAAGTATGAGAAAGCGCCGCTCGCAGAGTCGGCGAAGGCCGCCCTTGTCCAGACCTGGAACCTGATCTATCTGACCGTGATGGGCATCATCAAGATCCTGCAGCGGGTGGTGCCGGCCAGCGAGCTGGGCGGACCGATCCGGATCGCCGAGATCGCCGGCCAGCAGCTCGAGGCCGGCTGGATGAACCTGCTGTACTTCATGGGCCTGCTCAGTATCAACCTGGGCATTCTCAACCTGCTGCCCGTGCCGGTGCTGGACGGCGGTCATCTCGTCTTCCTCACCATCGAGGGTATCCGGGGCAGGCCGCTGTCCGATCGGGCCATGGAGATGGCCCAGCGGGTGGGCATCGCCCTGCTCGGCACCCTGATGCTCTTTGTCTTCTATAACGATATTTTCAGGATCGTACAGCGGTGGATGGGTTCCTGATCCTGGCCATCGAGACCGCCACCGGCTGCGGATCCATCGCCCTCACCCGGGGTGATGTCCAGGCCGGACGGCTCCTGGGCGAATGTACGGTCCAGCCGGAGGTGAGCCACTCGCGGCGGCTCCTGGGCAGCGTCCGGTGGCTGCTTGATGCGGCGGGCGTCACCTGGTCCGCGCTGGACGGTATCGGCATCTCGCTCGGTCCCGGCTCCTTCACCGGCCTGCGTATCGGCATGGCCGCGGCCAAGGGACTGGCCATGGCAACGGGCCTGCCACTGGTCGGGGTGGGGACCCTGGACGGTATCGCCCTTTCCTGCACGGCCAGCCGGGAAAGGTTCTGCTGCCTGCTCGATGCCCGCAAGCAGGAGGTCTATGCCGCCTTCTACAACCCGTCGGAACGCGGGGTGGCGGTGGCCACCGGGCCGCCGGTCGCGGTCCGGCCGGAACGTCTGCTGGCCTCGCTCGAACGGCCGGTACTCATGGCTGGGCCCGGTGTCGCGGTATATGGCGATCTTTTCCGGCACAACCCCCTGGTGCGGACACTGCCGGCAGCCCTGGCCCAGCCCCGGGCCGCCCACATAGGGTTCCTGGCCGCCGAGCGGCTGGAACAGGGCAGGACCCTTGACCCGGTCACGGCCGCGCCCCTCTACGTGCGGGCCTCGGAGGCCGAGGTCAATCTCGGCAAACAGCAACACGAGCAGAAATCATGATCACACGGCGAACAACCAGGCAGATCCACGTGGGCGACGTGGCCATCGGCGGCGGCGCACCGATCACGGTCCAGTCCATGACCAATACCGATACCAGCGATGTGGAGGCCACCGTGGCCCAGATCCATGGCCTGGAGGCGGCTGGCTGCGAACTGATCCGGGTCGCTGTGCCCGGGCAGGAGGCGGCCACGGCCATCCGCGCCATCCGGGACCGGATCCGGATTCCGCTCATTGCCGATATCCATTTTGATTCCCGCCTGGCCGTGACCGCGGTGGAAAACGGGGCCCAGGCCATCCGCATCAATCCGGGCAACCTGGGCGGCCCGGACAAGCTGCAGCGGGTGGTTGACGCGGCCAGGGCGCACGGGGTGCCGATCCGGGTGGGGGTCAACTCGGGTTCCATTGAAAAGGATCTCCTCGGGCAGTTCGGGTATCCCACCCCGGAGTGTCCCGACGCCCTGATCGAGAGTGCCCTGCGCAACGTCCGGATGCTGGAGGAACGGAAATTTTTCGAGATCAAGATCTCCATCAAGTCCTCGGACACCCTGACCACCATTGCCGGCTACCGGCAGCTTGCCGAGCGCACCGATTACCCCCTCCACATCGGCGTCACCGAGGCCGGTGGCCTCATCGCCGGTACGGTCAAGTCCTCCGTTGCCCTGGGTATTCTTCTCTTCGAGGGTATCGGTGACACCTTCCGTATCTCGCTCACCCGCGATCCCGTGGAGGAGATCCGGGTGGGCTACGAGCTGCTGCGCTCCCTGCGCATCCGTGAACGCGGCCCGGAGATGATATCGTGTCCCACCTGCGGCCGGACCCGCATCGATCTCTTCCCCCTGGCCGAGGAGGTGGAGCGCCACCTGCAGACCATGGAGACCAATCTCAAGGTCGCGGTCATGGGCTGCGTGGTCAACGGGCCCGGCGAGGCGCGGGAGGCGGACATCGGCATCGCCGGCGGCCACGGGGTGGGTATCATCTTCAAGAAGGGCGAGATCTTCCGCAAGGTGCCCGAGGCCGAGCTGCTGTCCGTGTTCCTGGAAGAGCTGCACAAGATGGAAGAGGAAAGAAAAAGAAGGGATCTCTGACAAGGAAAAAAGCAATGCGTTACTCACAGATGCTCATTCCCACCACCCGCGAGACCCCGGCCGAGGCCGAGGTCGTCAGCCATCAGCTCCTGCTGCGCGGCGGGTTTATCCGCAAACTGACCTCGGGCCTCTATACCTTCCTGCCCCTGGGGCTGCTGGCCCTGCAGAAGGTGGCGGCCATTGTCCGCGAGGAGATGAACCGGGCCGGGGCCCAGGAGCTGCTCATGCCCATGGTCCAGCCGGCCGATCTCTGGCAGGAATCGGGCCGCTGGCAGAAGTATGGCGCCGAGCTGCTCCGTTTCAGGGACCGGCACCAGCGGGATTACTGCCTCGGGCCCACCCACGAGGAGGTGATTACCGACCTGGCCCGGCGGGAACTCCGTTCCTACCGGCAGCTTCCGGTCAACCTCTACCAGATCCAGACCAAGTTCCGGGACGAGATCCGGCCCCGCTTCGGCCTC
>DRKI01000125.1 GCA_011051875.1 Desulfobulbus sp.
CGTGATAGGGCCGGCTCATCCGGAAGAACCGGCCAACGTACAGGGTGACGGCGCCGAACCCGATACCGAACAGGATCAGGATCAGGATGGCCAGGTATTGCGGGGGAAAAGAGGGCGTGACCATGGCTTATCCCTGCTGTTCCTGTTTGCTGAGAAGCTGTTCGGCAAACTGCTGCCGCCGCGCCTCGGACACCTCGCCGGCGGTGGTGAAGGTCAGGGCGTCGGTGACGCACTTGGAGACACAGGCCGGGGCAAGGCCCTGGTCGATGCGGTCCATGCAGAGGTTGCACTTGCCCACCTTGCCGGTGGCGCTGTTCCACTGGGGTACGCCCCAGGGACAGGCGGTGATGCAGGCCTTGCAGCCCACGCAGAGGTCGTCGTTGACAAAGACGATGCCGTCCTTGTCGCGGCGCTGCATGGCGCCGGTGGGGCAGGCGTCCACGCACCAGGGTTTTTCACAGTGGAAGCAGGCCAGGTAGACAAAGTCGAAACGGGGGATGCCCCTGCTCACCCTGGGCCCCACGGTCATGATCTTGCAGTAGTTGGAACCTGCGGGAGTATCATTTTTCACCTTGCAGTGTGCCTCACAGGCCCGGCAGCCGATGCAGCGGCTGACATCGTGCGATACGTAATACTTGCTCATTTCGGATCTCCCTGTTGTTATGCGGTGCAGCGCGCCTTACCGGGCGGGTTTCACGGTGACAAAGGACTCGCAGAGGCTGATCGCGCCCCCGGCCTGGTCCCAGACATCGAGCAGGCCGGCCATCAGCCGCTGGTCGCTCACCCCGCGGTCATGGGTCCTGGTCTGCCGGGGCACCTGGCGGCCGAAACCGTGGACCGTGAACACGGCCTCGGGATGGATGAAATCGGTGACAAAGGCGCGCAGACGGCCGCCGTATCCGTTGGCCGCCCTGACCTCGACCATGTCGCCGTCGCCGATGCCGAGCTGTTCCGCCTGCCTGGTGTTGATCCAGAGATTGTTCTCGTCCATCATCTGGTGGAGGAGCGGATTGTTCTGGGTATGGCTGTGGGTGTGGACCGCCACCCGGCCGTAGACAAGCCTGAACTTGCCGGCCGGCGGTGCGGCCGGGCTCTGGTAGGGCTTGAGCGAGGGCAGGCCCGCTTTTTCCAGGACCCCGGAGATGACCTCGATCTTGCCGGACGGCGTCTTGAACTTGCCCTCCAGCTCGTCCCGGTTGTAGAAGACCGGCTTGTCGGCAAGTTCGATGAATCCCTTTTCCTCAAAATCCTTCATGGTGAAGCCGGTTGGTTCGAGCTGCCAGCTCCAGAACTCCTCGATGGTCTCGTATGGGAAGTATTCCTCCACGCCCATGCGCACAGCCAGTTGCCGGAAGATGTCCCAGGCCGCCTTGGTGTCGAACCGGGGCTCCACGATCTTGCGGCGTACGGCCAGCCGGGGCTTGAGCCCCTTCTGGACGATGATGTGGTTGTCCCGCTCCAGGAACATGGACTCGGGCAGGATCACGTCGGCATACCAGCCGAACTCGGAGTAGTGGGTGTCGATGGAAACCAGCAGGTCGCAGTGGTCGAAGTACTCCTTCTGCTGCTCGGGGTCGGGCATGCAGGTGAATGGATCGTGGCGCATGGCCAGCCAGGCCTTGACGGGATATGGTTTGCCGGTCTTCATGGCCGGGAAGAGCAGGTGGGCCAGGCCCGGACCTTTCTCGAACTGGGGATAGGTGGTGCCACAGCCGTCCGCCCGCTCGATGTCGGGCTTCTTGCAGTCCACGGTGCGGATCGACTTGACGCCGCAGTCACCCGGACCCTTGGGAAAAAACAGGCCACCTTCCATCTCGACACTGCCCATCAGGCCATTGAGGATGTGGAGCATGCGGGAGGCGTAGAAGGAGTCGTTGTAGCGGGACAGGTTCCAGCCGGGATGGAAGATGACCTTGGGACGGTCTTCGTTGATCTCGCGGACAAAGTTGATGATCGAATCCTCGTCGACACCACACTCCTTGGCGGCCCAGGCCGGGGTGTAGGGTTCGACAAAGGTGCACAGTGCGCTGAAGTCCTTGACATATTTATCGACGAACGCGGCGTCGTAGGCGTTTTCCCTGATCACCTGGTGGACCATGGCCAGGGCCAGGGCGTAATCGGTGCCGGGCCGGACATGGAAGAAGCGGGTCGCCTTACTGGAGGTCTCGGTGACCCGGACGTCGACATAGGTGAGCCGGCCGCCCTTCTGCAGCATCTCCATGACCGCCCGGGTCTCGGTGAGGAGCAGGGCGGCAAAGAGGTTGCGGCCGAACAGGACCAGGTGGCGCGCGTTCTTGTAATCGTACTGCAGCCCCTTGCGGGCCACGCCGTTGACAGAGAGGCTGGCGTGGTGGGTGTTGCGACCGCAGGTGTTGTCATGATTGGTGTAGTTGGGACTGCCGATGGCATGGACAAAGGTCTTGTACAGCCCCTGCCATGGGCCGCCCCGCGAGGAGACCACGATGGACTGCGGGCCGTACTTTTCCTTGATCGCCCCCAGTTTTCCCGCCACGTGGTCCAGGGCCTCCTCCCAGGAGACCTGGCGCCACTTGCCCTCGCCGCGGGCCCCCTCGCGGATGAGCGGTCCCTGGGGCCGTTCGGTGTCATCACGCAGGGCGACGCCGGCGGCGCCGCGGGCACAGAGGGCACCACCGAGGATGTGCTGGTTCCCCTCCATCCAGGTGACCCGGTTGTCTTCCACCTCGGCCCGGATGTGACAGCGGACCGTACACATTCCACACATGCTGTATATCGATTTTTTCATAGGTTCACCTCCCTGGTGATGGTTGGTAGTGCATCGCGGATTTCGTCGCACAGGAGACGGGGAGCCGCGGCGGGGGATCTGCAATCCAGGTGACGGAAGAGGGGGGCAGAAGACAGGCCTGTTCTTGCCGCCGGCCGGTGAAAGCGGGAGATGGTTCGTTGATCCTGCTGTTTTCATGGGCTGATGCGGCCACAACAGGGTGAAGGGATGTTGACATGTCTTCCTTGTTCAATAATTCTTATGATGTTGTTCTGTCTGTACCGTGCTGAACCCTGCCTGATGACACGAGGTTCTTCTTCTCTCTGTCAGGTAAATGGAGATTTTCTTTCTCTATGCGCATTGCATGGCCACGCCTCACCCCCCAGTAACTCGACTGTTGTAACTGTCGTGACTTGTCGATCCCGAACAAGGGGCGGCAAGGCAGTTCGCTACCGTGCTCCATACGCTACAGAAATATTGTCTGGAAAAACAGTCGATTTTTGCTGGCTAATGCATCAATATTTTTGATAACTACCCCAGAATGACGAAGGGAAGCGGAACTGCGACCTGCGAGAGGGAAAGAAAAAAAAATGATTTTACAAGTTGCGGAGGGATGGGGGATACAGCAAGATCGATGGATCACAAAGTGGTACAAGTGGGGGGCGAGTTCTGCGCCGGATAAAAAAGCCCCTGTCTGGAGACAGGGGCTGTCGCTTCCGAAAGCGGTTGTCGGTTGCCAGTTGCTTCCGGTTTCCTGGTTGTCTCTTCCAGCGCCTGGACGCCGGAAGCGCTGGTTGTCAGTCCACGTGTTCCATCTCCCGACCACAGCAGTTGGGAACAGAGTCACCGGGCTTGAGGTGGGCGTACTTGTTGCAGATGGTGCAGATGACCGTACACTCCTCCTCCACCTTGTCGTTGCTGTAGTGGGTCAGACCGCCGGGCACGTCCTCGATGACGAACCGGGCCACATTGGACTTGATGGGGATGTACTCCCCGATGGGCTCCATCTTCTTGGAGGCGTTGACGCAGTCCACCACGATCCGCCAGAGGACCTCCATGTCAGCGGTTTCCTGTTCGGTCTCGGGATGAAATTCGACAACATTCTTGTCTACGCGTATTTTCATGAACGTCTCCTTTGCATTCTTCTCGGATCGGCCGGCTCAGAGCACAGACTCGATCTCTTTTCCGGCCATGAAATCCTTGAGGGTGCGGCCCACGTGCCGGCCCAGCTCCACGCACTCCTTCAGCTGTCCGTGTTCGGGCACGTACTGGACGCGCAACCCCTCGTGGCAGATGGTGAACTTCATCTCCTTCATGGCCTGGTTCATCAGCTTGACCGCCTCGCCGGACCAGCCGTAGGAACCGAAGGCGGCCCCCACCTTGTTGGTGGGACGCAGGCCGCGCATGTACATCAGGAAACCGGCCATCCGCGGCAGCATACCGTTGTTCAGGGTCGGGCAGCCGAGGACGATGGCGCTTGCCTCGAGCACGTCGGTCATGACATCACTGCGATGGTTCACCGACAGGTCAAGCAGCTTGTAGCTGATGCCCTCGTCCAGCAGGCCGTCGGCGACCGCCTTGGCCATCATCTCGGTGGAGTGCCACATGGTGTCATAGATGACCAGGGCGTAGCCCTTGCCCTCGTTGCGGCACCAGCGGGAGTAGGCCTCGATGATCTTGCCCGGGTCGGACCTCCAGACAATGCCGTGGTCCGGGGCGATCATCCTGATGGGCAGGTTCATCTCCTGGACCTTGGCGATCAGTTTCTTGACCAGCGGCGAGTAGAGGGTGAGGATGTTGGCGTAGTACTTGGTCGCCTCGTACATGAGCACATCCTGGTTGACCTCGTCGTCGAACCGCTCGCTGGTGGCCAGGTGTTCGCCAAAGGCGTCGCTGGAGAACAGGATCTGGTCCTCGACCAGGTAGGTGAACATGGAGTCCGGCCAGTGCAGCATCCTGGTCTCGAGGAAATTGAGGGTCTTCTCGCCCAGGTTGATCTCCTCGCCGGGCGCGACCACGTGATAGGGCCAGTCCTCCTGGTGGAAATGTTTGAGCAGGGCCTTGTGCCCCATCTTGGAGCAAATCACCTTTTCCGGCCTGATTTCCTCCATAACCTGCGGCATGCTGCCCGAGTGGTCCATTTCGACGTGGTTGACGACGATGTAGTCGATCTTTGCCGGATCGATGATGTTGCGGATACGGTGCATCAGTTCGCCGTGGTAGGGCCGCTTCACCGTATCGATGAGGGTCACCTTCTCATCGATGATCAGGTAGGCATTGTAGGTGGTGCCGCGATAGGTGGAATAGCCATGAAAATCACGGGTGAGCCAGTCGACGGCCCCGACCCAGTATACGTTTTTTGCAAGTTCGACGGGTTGCACTGTAAGGTCCTCCTGGTGAAAGTGAAAAGATATCCTGGCGGCATGGCCCGGCACCGGGCCGCCCATGCCGATTCCTTGCGTTTCGGAAATACCGGTGGGTCAGAAGGTCAGGATGCGGTATCCCTGTTTGAGCCACGGAGCCATGGCCGGGTGGCCTGCCATGTCCCCGATCAGCTCGACCCCGGTCCGGCTGACAGCGTCGGCAACTCCGAGCTTGGTTGAGCAGGCCCTGCAGGCGCCGACGATGAGGCCCTGTTCCCGGGCGCGGACAAAGGGCTGGTGCAGAAAGTGCTCCCTGGCCGCCATGGCCGGGACCAGCCTGACCGCCTCGCCCTCAATGACGATCTTGCCCTCCATGCCCTGTTCGGCCATGTCCAGCCCGTTGAGCAGGACGTGGATGAAACACATGGCGTCGCCCCGAAAGGCGAAGAAAACGGTTTTGGACTGTGCCTGGTTCATGGTCTCGCTCCGGCGGCCGAAGCCGCCGCCCCGGAGTAATGATTATTGACAAGGGACCGGTGCTGATTTTCACCTGCTGCAGAACGGTCCGGAAGAGGACCGCGCCGTTCCGGAGCAGGGGAAAATGCCCTCCGGAACGCGTGGAACCGGAGGGCGGCGGTTCAGATCTCCTCGAATTCTTCCTTGCCCGCGCCGCAGATCGGGCAGGTCCAGTCGTCAGGCAGGTCGTCAAAGGACGTCCCCGGTTCGATGCCGCCGGCGGGATCGCCCAGCTCGGGATCATACTCGTAACCACAGATGAGGCATTTGTACTTTTTCATTGCTCCTTGCTCGCTGTTGCTGGGTTGGGTGGAGGTCCGGCTGTTTTCTTCACTGACCGAGCCGGGACCGGCCAGGGGCCTGAAGGCGGCCTTCGTGGCCCCGCAGACCGGACAGCGCCAGTCGTCGGGAAGCTCCGCAAACGGGGTTCCCTTCCTGATCTTGCCCTTGCGGTCTCCCTTGTCCGGGTCGTAGATGTAGCCGCAGTTGACCGTCTGGCACTGGTACATCTCTTCGGGTCGGGCCATGATCAGCTCTTCCAGTGGCCGTGCAGGTTGCAGTAGGCCCGGGCGGTGACCGTAGCGGCATCGATGCAGAAGGTCGCCTCGGGAGCCTCACCGGGCTTGAGGTCCTGGCGGTAGACCCTGCCGTCCGCCACCAGCTCGATCCACTCGATCCAGTGTTTCTCCTCCATGGGATGAGCCGCGGAGCCGACAGCGACCTTGTAGCCGTTGTCCACTTTTTCGATGACCGGAACATGTTTTTCCCTGGCCGCATCAACGGTATTTTCCGTCATCAGGTCCATGGGCTGGCCGCAGCAGACGAGCTCGCCGGCGCCGGTATGCAGAACCTCAACGATGTTTCCGCAAAGTGCGCACTTGTAGACTTGGTTTTTCTTGGTCATTGTCTTTCGAGCCTCCTTGTTTCAAGGTGAAGGGGGGTGATGGGTACCCGGGGGAAACCGGGTACCCGGAACTGCATCAGCCGGAGTGCTTGGCCAGGTAGTCGGCCACACCCTCGGCGGTGGGCTTCATGGCCTCTTCTCCCTGCTTCCAGTTGGCGGGGCAGACGTCACCATGCTGCTCATGGAACTGCAGCGCATCGAGCATACGCAGGGTTTCCTCGACATTGCGGCCCAGGGGCAGGTCGTTGATCACCTCGTGCCGGATGATTCCTTCCCGGTCGATGAGGAAGGTGCCGCGCAGGGCGATGCCGATATCCAGTAATACACCATACCTGCGGGAGATGCTTTTATCAAGATCGGCGACCAGCGGATACTGGATATTGCCGATCCCCCCCTTGTCCACCGGCGTGTTCTTCCAGGCCCAGTGGGTAAACTGGGAGTCTATGGAGACACCGATCACCTCGCAGTTCTTTTCCCGGAACTTGTCCAGGGCCCGGTCAAAGGCGATGATCTCGGAAGGACAGACAAAGGTGAAGTCCAGTGGATAGAAGAACAGGACAACATACTTGCCATGGTAGTCGGAGAGCTTGAAGTCTTCCTTCATGGAGTTGTCGCCCATAACGGCGGTGGCGGTGAAATCAGGTGCCTGCTTGGCAACGAGTGTGCTCATGGTATATCTCCTTGCATGAAAATGTGTTCTGTTGGTGTTTGCGTGCTGCCGGACAATCCGGCATGGTCCTCCCTAGACAGCAAGGGCGCCGGCCCGGGGCCGGATCGGCGTCTACGACAGCGCCGCCTTGCCCTCGCTGGTGATCTCATATTTGCAGCGGGCCGGACTGGCCACGTACCCTTTCTTCTTCAGCGCCGTGATCTGGCAGCTCACCTGTTTCGGTTCCAGGCTGGTGGCCGCGGCGATGTCCTTGCTGCCGCAGGCGTCCTTGCACTTGGCAAGGGCCTCGAGAACCTCGCGTTGCTTGTCGCTGAGTCCGGTTCCACATGTCTTGCAACCCATTTTTTCTTCTCCTTTCCTTGTTTTTTGTTGGATTTTTCTGCACCCGGGACAGAGGCCGAAAAACTCGATCCTGCAGCCCGACACCTCGTACCCCTTGCTTTCGCGGGCAGGGAGGCTCAGTCGTTTTTTCCCCTTTAGGTCGATGTTGTCGACCCGGTGGCAGTGGACACAGTAGATATGGTCATGCTGGCGAAGATCCCAGTCGAACCGTTTCTGGCGTCCACTGACCTCGAGTTTGCGGATCAGCCCCGCCTCCGAGAGTATCTCCAGATTGCGGTACACCGTGGCCAGGCTGATGCGCGGCAGCTTTTTCTTGACCCGCTCATACAGCTCATCCGCCGTGGGATGGGTGTGGCATTTACCGAGCTCGCTGAGGATAACCTCGCGCTGGTGGGTCATGCGGAGTTGTTTTTCCATGTTATGCAAATTGTTATCATGTGTTATTTTTTGTCAAAGGTACATGGTAACTATTATTATGTCAATAGAAAAATTCATCCTTCGGGGAAAAAGGGACAAGGAAAACTTGTGAGGTTCGAGCGCGTGTGGATGGGGTGCCCTGTGACCCCGTACGGCGACTCCATAGTCCGCCCTGTGAAGAGTCCTGGTCGGACAAAGAGGGAGCACCGGTGGAGGCTTGGGGGAAAAGGATAAAGCAGGGGGATGGTGATGTGGAGGGAGAAGCGGGCGGCAGTGGCAATCCCGCCCGGGAGAGTCCCGGGACAGAAAAAGAAAACCGGAAACCGGTTCCCCGGTTTCCGGTAATTGTCCCGTGACTCCCGCAGTGACAGGGTGTCAGTGGCGCTTGGCGGCAGGTGCCATGGCAGGGCGCGGTACTACTCGAGAACGAAGTCGTCGCGGCGGTTTTGCGACCAGGAGAATTCGTCGTCACCTGTGAAGAGCGGCCGTTCCTCTCCGTAGCTGATGGTACGGATCCTGTCCGGGCTCACGCCCAGCTCGACGAGGTAATTTTTGGCATTGAGGGCCCGTCGTTCACCGAGGGCGAGGTTGTATTCATTGGTGCCCCGCTCGTCACAGTTCCCCTCGATGATCACCCGGGCACCGGGATGGCCGTTCAAGTAGTCGGCATTATGTTCCAGGCGGCCAACCTGGTCGGCGCGGATCGAGGCCTGGTCGAAATCAAAGTATATGGGCTGCATCTCCACCGAGGAGCGACCATGGGTCCTCTTGTATTCCTCGCTGTTCTGGTCACTGTTTACATTCAGGCTGCCCAGGGCCTCACCCCTGCCGGTGCCGGAGGCGTCCAGGGACTCCTCGCTCGGCCCGATTTCTTCGGTGATGGTACCCTGACCGCCGTTTTCCAGGGATTTCCCCTCGGGCATATTGGTGTTGGCCTGGGTCGAATAGGGTGCGACAGGCTTGGGGCCACAGCCCCCGAGAAGGGTCAGGGAGGCGGTAAGCAGGAGAGCGGCAAACAGGCAGGTCATTGGCTTCATGGCTGAATAATCCTCTTTGTCTGAAAACAGCAGCTAGGCAGGGTGCAGGCCGATGTCCCATGATCCGCGGGAGAGGTAAGGGAGCCTGTTGTTATCCTGCTGTTTTCATTGTTGTTGTGCGCGCAGGGCATGGGTGGTGCTCCGCAGGTCGTATCCAGCGACACACCGGCCCCGGCCTCGTGAACCGTTCAGGGGTGCCTGGGGGAAGCCTGTCCCCTGCCGTTCCCCGGTGCACGGCAATGGCCGTGATCATGAAACCGGAGGCAGGTGGCGGGGCGGTCTCCGCCGGCGGCCGGGTACAGCGCTTCTGTATATCAGCCGGAGCTGGAAATTTGAAGGTATTCGCATGATAACCTACCTTTTTTCATGCTGATACGTCAAGAAAAAGATGCGGCCGGTTTTGGTTCCCGGGCCCGGAATCCCCGGGTCTATATGGATGCTCCCCGACGTTTCCCGGGATCTGGTGCGGTTGGTGAAGATCCACCGGAAACGTCGGGGAGCTGTTTTGTATTGCCGCCGGTTGGCTCAATAGCAGGAGACGGCAGGCCGGCATGCCAGGAGGCCGAGGGGTTGCGCCCTTGGCGCCGCCCCGGACCGGGACCGATCGTCGCGGTCAGGGCCGGGGTGATCGATCAGGAGCTGAAAAAGAACCGGATCGTGCTAGGCGGCCTGGGCCTTGCGCCAGCCGTCGGCCTTGAGCCGCTCGATCCGGGCGATGTTCCAGGAGCTGATCTCCTTCAGGTACCGGGTCGGGTCCTCTTTCTGCAGGGCCATGATCTCCTTTCGCTCTTCCAGGATGTCCTCCTTCTCTCCGGGATACATCTCCAGCCAGCAGGCATAGCCCGAATCAAAGAGATAGCCGGGACGGACGCTTTCCGGATCCACCATCAGCTTGGACACGGCCAGGAACCGGGCCAGCTCCATGTCATACTTGATCACCCAGCCGTTGTCATTGAGCATGGTTTCCGGGTCGATCTGTTCCGGTCCCGAACAGTCGGGACAGTAGAGTTCCTCGATGACCTCCTGGCTCATGATATTGTCCCGCATATGGAACTGGGCTGTCTGTTTGCCGCACTGGCAGGTCTTTCTGACTTCCATGCACATGGCATTCGTCCTCCGTGGATGGGTATTTGGTTGTTAATGATTATTATTAATATATACTTTTCCGCGGAGAGGCAAGAAAAAAATACATTTCTTTTTTGGGATCCGGTTACCGGTCGGGATACAATCATGACAGGGTCCGGCACCCACGGACCTGCGCGGTTTTTTTTAGGGAACAACATCCGGGGAGGAGATCATGCGACGCACCCTGTTGCCGGCGCTTCTGCTGGTCCTGCTCTGCGCGGCCGTGTCCGCGTCCGCCCGCACCCTCTACTGGCAGGACATGTCGGTCCGGGCCAGGCTCGATGACCGCGGAACGCTCCATGTCCGTGAGATCCAGACCATGGTCTTCACCGGGGCCTGGAACGGTGGCGAGCGGCGCTTCAGGCTCCGGCCGGGCCAGCATCTCTCGCTCAAAGGGGTCTTCCGCCGCGATCCGGCAACGGGCCGCGCCGTTCCGCTCATCCACGGCAGCCTGGACCAGGTGGACCATTGGTCCTGGGCAGGCAGCCACATCCTGCGCTGGCGCAGCCGTCTGCCGTCCGACCCCCCGTTTGCCAACACGGCAATCACCTACCTGATCGATTATTCGATCACAAACATTCTCGTCTCAAGGCAGGGCCGCTATCTTCTCAGCCATGATTTCTGTTTTCCCGACCGGCCCGGCGTGGTGCGCAACTTCACCCTGGACCTGGAGCTGGACCCGGTCTGGCAGAGCACGGCCGGCCGCCTGATCCACCAAGAGGCCCGTGATATTGCGCCGGGCAGGGGCGTGGTCCTGAACAGGTTTCTGAACTATACCGGCCCCTCGCCGGAAAAGGTCAGGCTCGCCAGGGTTCAGGCACCGAAACGGCAGTCCCTGGCCGGTGATCTCTTTGCCGGCAACCACTCGGCGCCGGCCTGGTTCCGTTTTCTCCTCCTGGCCGCTGCCTGGCTGTTCCTCGCCTTCCGCCTGGTCCTCTTCATCGGCCATGAACGGCGTCAGCAGCGGTTCCGGCCCATGATCCCGGCGCAGCGCATAGACCGGGCCTGGCTCTCGGAGCATCTCTTCTCCATGCTGCCCGAGGTCGTGGGCGCCACCTGGGACCAGGAGACCGGTTCCAGCGAGGTCTCGGCCATCCTGGCCCGGTTGATCCAGGAGGGCAAGCTGGAGAGCCGCGTGGAAGAGAAGACCTACCACCTGCTCGGCCTCAGGATCCCGGTGATCCGGGGAACTCCGATCCTTCACCTGACCCTGCTCGTACCCCGCACCGACCTGTCGGGCTATGAACGGAAACTGATCGATGAACTGTTCATCGGGGACGGCACAACCACTGATACCGAAACACTCAGGAAACATTACAGGAAATCAGGAAGCGGGATCTTCAACCCGGTGGAGCGGATCAGGGACCCGCTCAAAAAGAAGGCCAAGGAACTGACCGACGGCAATCTTCAATCACTGAGCTGGATCTGGGTGCCGTCGGCCCTCTTCGCAGTGACAGGATTTTTTCTGTTCTTTGCCGACAGTTTCCTGCACACCGACGAGTTCGTGCCAGGCATCGTGCTCCTGTTCAGCCTCCTGGCCTGTTTTGTGATCGCCCTGATCCTGGCCCTGCGATACAGGCGGGCCGTGGATCATCTCCCTTGGAGAATCGTCCTTTTCCTGGTTCCCCTGATCCTGGCCCTTATCCAGTTTTCCTCTCTCCTTGTTGTTCCTTCCCGGGGCAGCATCCTTCTCCTGCTGGCCTTCTTTTTCTTCTGCCTGGCCCTGGTCAACAATGTCCTCAACATGGCCAGGACACGGGACTCCGTGGAGGGGGTCCGGCTGCGCCGTCAGCTCGGCGCGGCCAGGCGCTATTTCA
>DRKI01000126.1 GCA_011051875.1 Desulfobulbus sp.
CCCGCCACTGACCGGCGGGCCATTCCGGTGCCGAGATGCGTTCTGCATTGCTCCGGGCCGCCGCCCTGGGCCTGCTCGTTGCCCTTGCCGCCGCCGGCGGCTGGTTCTGGTCCTGGGCCAACTCGCCCCTGTCCTTTGATACCGCCACGGTGATCTTCATCCCCAGGGGCAGCGGTGTCGGCCGGATAACCGGCCTGCTGGCGGAGAAAGGGATCATTGCCGATGATCTCCGTTTCCCGCTCCTGGCCCGGCTGACCGGCCTCGGCAGCCGTCTGCGGGCAGGCGAGTTCCGGGTGGCGCCGGGTCTGAGCCCGCTTGCGCTCCTCCGCCTGCTGGAGCGGGGCGAGGTGGTGCGGCACCGGATCACCGTCCCCGAAGGTTGGACCGTGCGCCAGGTCGCCACCCTTCTTGCCGCCCGGGGATGGGTGGATGCGGACCGGTTCCTGGCCCTGTCCACGGACGCCCGCTATATCTCCTCCCTGGGTCTCGATGTGCCGGCCCTGGAAGGGTATCTCTTTCCGGACACCTATGTCCTGGTGCGGGGCGCCACCGACGAGCAGTTGATCCTGCGCATGATGGTCTCCCGTTTCCTCGCCGTGTGGCAGGAGCTGGCAGAGGACGGGGAGACAACGCTGACCCGGCACCAGGTGGTCACCCTGGCCTCCATCGTGGAGAAGGAGACCGGGGCGCCGTTGGAACGGCCACTCATCGCCCGCGTCTTTCTCAACCGGCTCGTCCGCGGCATGCGGCTGCAGTCCGACCCCACGGTCATCTACGGCCTGCCCGCCTTTGACGGCAACCTGACCCGCAGCGACCTGCGACGGAAAACCCCGTACAATACCTACGTGATCCCCGGCCTGCCGCCGGGCCCGATCTGCAATCCCGGCCGGGCCGCACTGGCGGCGGTCCTGCACCCGGCCGATTCAGATGCTCTCTACTTTGTTTCCCGCAACGACGGCACCCACCAGTTTTCCCGCACCCTCAGGGAACACAACCGTGCCGTGCGCCGCTATCAGCGGGCACGGCACGGGAAAGAGGCGGGAAAATAACCGTCTCCTTCCGCCGGCCAGGGGCGGATTCAGGGCCGGGCTGGTGGTGAATGCCTGCTGAAATAGCAGTTTTTCACGATCCGGTATTGTCAGATCTTCCCGGAACTGCTAAAGATAGTTCAGTTTCCCCGCGGCGATATCTCTTGCCCGCCCGCTTCCCTCCGACACCAGGAGACGATGCAACAGCGAAGAATCCAGTACATGCCGAAACTGATCGGCGACCTGCTCGATATCATCTACAATGCCATCCTGGTCATTGATTCCGGGCAGCGGATCATCTTTGCCAACAGCCGAATGCGGACCATGTTCCGGGCCGGTGAGAACGATCTGAGCGGCATGGCGATCACCGATATCTTCATGCCCGAGGACCGGGAACTCTTTGCCCGCAATTTCCTGGAAGAGATCAGGAGGGAGCAGGAATTCGAGACCGAGGCCATGCTACGGCGCCTGGACGGCACCTCCTTCCTGGGCCTGCTCTCCGGCACCCTGTTTCACTGGGACAATCAGCAGGAGGGCATGGCCTTCGCCATCCATGACATCACCCATGTCAAATCCCTTGAACGTTCCCTGCGCCGCTCCGAGCGGATCGCCTTCCTCGGTCGCCTGGTGGACGATATCAGCCACCAGATCCGGAACCCGGTCCAGGTCATCGGCGGGTTTGCCCGGCGTCTCGAAAGCCGGTGCGATGACAGGCGCAAGGTACAGGCCATTGTCCGTGAGGCGGAGCGGCTCGAGGCCCTGCTCGACACCCTGCACCACTTCATCCGGCTGCCGCGGCCGAAGCCGGAAAAGATGGAACTCGCCCGGCTGGTGCAGGCCGCGGAAGATCATCTCCGGCCCAGGGTGACCGGCAGGGGCTGCCGCTGGATGTCTGACTACGACCCGGCGCGGCTGGACGGGCATGCACTGCTGGTCGACCTGCCGTTGCTGCTCGAGGCCCTGGAGGCGGTGGTCGACAATGCCTGCGAGTCCTACCGCGGCGGGGATGAACCGCAGCCGGTCTGTTTCCGGGTCGGCTGGAACGAGGAGAACGAGCTGCCCTGTACCCTGGGGATCCGGGATGAGGGGTGCGGCATTGCCAAGGAACACTTGCAGCATGTCTTTGCCCACTTCTTTTCCAACAAGACCCGGCACGTGGGCATGGGCCTGACCCTGGCCGAGCGGATCCTGGAGGAGCAGCAGGGCAGGGTGACCATCGCCTCCCGGCCGGGTCAGGGGACCGAGGTCGTCTTTCATCTCGGCCGGGAGCGGCGCCGGCCCATCCGCACCACGCCCCTCGCCTGACCCTGGTCCCGGGAAATTCGAACAGAACCGTGGCAGCGGCACATGGCAGCCGATCACGGCATACCCGGTTCCGAATCAGCACAGGACCTGTAAGCGGTTGCAGGTGCCACGGTTGTGCGTGATCGAACTGGACAAGCATACACCCCGTATATTGTGAGGTTCGAGGGCGTGCAGATGGGGTGCCCTGGGGCCGCCTGCAACGGCCCGGAGCGCTC
>DRKI01000127.1 GCA_011051875.1 Desulfobulbus sp.
TCAGATTGTCCCTGACCGCCCGGATCAGTTTTTCGGCAAAGGCATCGTAGATCCCCTCCTGGACGATGAAGCGGTTGGCGCAGACACAGGTCTGGCCGGAGTTACGGTACTTGGAGGCAATGGCGCCCTGCACGGCCTCGTCCAGGTCGGCGTCGTCAAAGACCAAAAACGGCGCATGGCCACCCAGCTCCAGGGAGATCTTCTTCACCGTCGATGCGCAGGCCCGCATCAGCAGCTTGCCCACCTCGGTGGAGCCGGTGAAGCTGAGCTTGCGCACCACCGGGTTCTCGGTCAGCTCGGCACCGATCTCCCGGGCCGGGCCGGTGATCACGTTGAAGACCCCGGCCGGGATGCCGGCCTCGTGCGCAAGCCAGGCCAGGGCCAGGGCGGAAAAGGGCGTCTGGGCAGCGGGCTTGACCACCACCGGGCAGCCGGCGGCCAGGGCCGGCGCCGCCTTGCGGGTGATCATGGCAGAGGGAAAGTTCCAGGGCGTGATGGCGGCGCAGACACCCACCGGCTGCTTGATGACGATGATCCGTTTTCCTGGCTGGCCCATGGGGATGGTGTCGCCGTAGACACGCTTGGCCTCCTCGGCAAACCACTCCACGAAATTGGCGCCATAGACGATTTCGCCCCGTGCCTCGGCCAGGGGCTTGCCCTGCTCGGCGGTCATGATGGCAGCCAGGTCATCCTGGTTTTCCAGGATCAGGTCATACCAGCGCCTGAGGATGCGGGAGCGCTCGCGTGCGGTCAGCTCCCGCCAGGCCGGCCAGGCCCGCTCGGCCGCTGCTATGGCCCCTGCCGTCTCCACCCGGCCCAGGGCGGGCACGTGACCCAGCAGTTCACCCGTGGCCGGGTTGTGAACCGGCAGGCGGTCGTCACTCTCGCCACCCACCCATCTTCCATCTATGTAACACTCCTGACGCAACAGCTCTGGCTTCTTCATCTTCATGATTGATCCCCAGGTACCGCCTCAAGCGGCCAGCACGGTGCACCGGACCGTATCACCGCCGGTATTCGTTCTTTTTCACTTGTGAAATCATTCAAATGTGATACAAAGAAAACAGAGGATATCTCCGGAACGGCCGTAATGGAAGACAAAGCCGCGATCATCGCCGCTGCAGAGGGAGGCGAAATCGCCTCGCGGCTTCCGGCGCCTGACTTCTTATCCTGCTGTTTTCACTCTTTGTTGTGACTGCAAGGCATGCTAGTGTATCAGGTTATCGATTCCAGGTAAAGCCGCAAATCCCGGAGGGAGGAATTGGAAGGGTGGCACACGAAAGCCCGGGTCTTTCGGAAGGAAAACTGATCCTGAATTGAGCGTTTCGCCCATCTGCATCTGCAAGTGGAAAAAGATGGAAAAAGATAACTGGTGCCTGTAAATAATTTTCTTTTTACAGTGAAACACCACAAGACCCGCCATCTTGGGGTAAAAAATGAAAATCGCTCAGATTCAGGTTGATGCGCATCTCGTCCGGAGGAACGGAACACGTTTTTCCAGGGCCTGACTCTGCACGAGGTTACAGGTGCCCCATGATCACAGAATTACGAAGGTCAAAAAGGATAACCGATTACCTGCCCATCGTCGTTTCCGCCCGGGACGGCGTCAACGGAAATGAGCTGGCCGGCCCCCTTTCGGGTCGAATCATCGACATCTCCATATATGGCGCCTGTCTCCTCATGACCCAGGTCATGAGCAGGAACTTCCACATCTTCCATTCCACCCGCGAAGACGACTCCTACCTGCTGCAACTGACCATCAACATCCCGCCCGACATCATCAACTTCTCCATCCAGGCGCGCCCCATCTGGATGGACCTGTTTCGCAAGGACGAGATCCGTGCCTTCAAGATGGGCGTGGAATTCATCACCAGCCCGGAGGGTGAACAGATGAAACTCCTGCAGAGGGCCATCAGGAAACAACAGAAAAAACGTGGTGACTGGTGGTCGTCCCACGCCATGGCATAACTTGCAGGTGGGTTAGACAAACAACCCGTCAGCGGATTCGCGCATCCGGCGTATCCCGGCATGGCCGGCGGATGCGGTCGTGATCACTCCCGTTCCCCGCGCACGCTGAAGACGGGTACATTCTTTTCCACGCCGCGCAGCTCCATCTCTCCCAGGTCCTCCACCTCCACCTCCTGCCGGATGGCGGACCGGACCGGCTCGGTGATATAGATCTGGCACGAGGACGATTCGGCTGCCAGCCGCTGGGCAATGTTGACCTGGTTGCCGATCACGGTGTAATCGAGGCGCTGGGACGAGCCCACGTTGCCGAGAAAGACCCTGCCGCAGGTGATGGCGATGCCCAAGTCGATGGTGCGGAAATCCTCACCGTGATGGGCCCAGCGTAGACGCAGATCCTCGAAACGACGCCTGATGGCAAGCGCTGCCCGCACCGCGGTCAGGTTGGCATTGTCCAGGGCGATGGGGGCGCCGAAGACCGCCAGCACCGCATCCCCCATGAACTTGTCCACCGTGCCGCGGCAGCGGAAAATGGTCTCGGTGAACAACTGGAAGAACTCGTTGAGAAACGATCGCAACTCCGCAAGCTGCAGGTGCTGCACCAGCCTGGTGAAGTTGCGGATATCGGCAAAGAGAACCGTCACCTCCTTGATCTCGCCCAGCCCCATCAGGTTGGCGTCACTGGCGATGAGCAGCTCGGCCACCTCGGGCGAGACATACTGTTCAAAAAGGGTCCGCATCCTGGTGGTCTGTTCCACCACCATGATGGCACGCACGTTTTCCAGGGCCATGGCCGCCTGGCTGCAGATAACCCCCAGCATCTCGATATCGGCCTCGGAGAAACGGCTATCGCCGTCGGTCTGGCTGATATTGAGAACACCGAGGATCTTGCCGCGCATGGTCAGGGGAAAGGAAATGGCCGAGGTGATCTCCGGCCGCTTGAGCAACGGTGCAAAGATCGACTGGTCCTGGGTATCCCGGTTCAGGATCACCGGTTTTCCCTTGGCAAAGACCCAGCCGGCGATCTGGTCGCCGGGCTGCAACCGGATGGAATGGACAAGATCCTGGTCCATGCCCCGGGCAGCGGCAATCCGGAGGCAGGCCTCGTCCGGGTCATAGAGCATCACCGACACGTGCGCTGCCCCGGTCTGTTCCACAACCGCGTCCAGGAATCCCTCCAGGACCTCTTCCTCGGTCGAGGAGGCGAGAAACTGCTCCCCCAGGCTGTAGAGCGGCAGCAGGGTCCGGAGGCGGGTGTTCTCCGCCTGCAGGCTGGCCGCCCGCATCAGCCGCTCCACCCGCTCGTTCAGCCGTTGCGGATCAGGCGGCAGTTCCATGACCCCGGAAAAACCGGCATCCAGGGCGCGGGTCAGCAGATCGCGATCGACCCTGTCCGCAAGCAGCAGGCCCGCCAGTTCCGGCATATCGGCCCGCAGGCCGGTAAACGCCTCGATACCGCTGCCCTCGGCCAGCCGATGGGTGACGATCAGCAGAGAAACGGTATGATCCCGGCACAGGGCTGCGGCCTCCGCGACCCGGGCGCAGGTGACAACGTCATAGCGCTCCAGGATGGAGGCGATCCGGTCGTCGTGACCGGAACCGTATGTCAGCAGGAGGACAGGAATCTTCATACAATATTATTCGGCAGGAAAAGTAACAATATTTACTTACCTTACCATTGCATACCGGGCAAGGCAAGGAGTAGACTGGACCGCGCCGCCATGCTCCCCTTGACTGCGGAAGCATCCCTGCCATAAGATATACAGGAATCATGCAACCAGATACCAGGAAAAACATTCCCCTGGCCGAACGGATGCGGCCGACGACCCTGGATGAGTTTGTCGGCCAGCAGCACCTGGTCGGCGAGAACAGGATCCTGCATCGTCTCATCGGCCAGGGCAGGATCCCCTCGCTCCTGCTCTGGGGCCCGCCCGGATCCGGCAAGACGACCCTGGCCACCATCCTGGCCCATACCATCGACGCCCGCTTCATCTTCTTCTCCGCCGTGCTCTCCGGGGTCAGGGAACTGCGGGGCGTGGTGGAAGAGGCGGCCGGCGAACGTGAGCGCTCGGGCCGCCCCACCCTCCTCTTTGTCGACGAAATCCACCGCTTCAACAAGAGCCAGCAGGATGCCCTGCTGCCGCACGTGGAGAGCGGCCTGTTCACCCTGATCGGCGCCACCACCGAGAATCCCTCCTTCCAGGTGATCGCGCCCCTGCTGTCCCGCTGCCAGGTGCTTACCCTCAACTCCCTGGAGGAGGACGATATCAGGACCATCGTCCGCCGCGCCCTGGAGGACCGCGAACGCGGCCTGGGATCCCGGAAATTTGTCCTGGAGGAGGACGCCCTGGACCTGCTGGTCCGGAGCGCCGACGGCGACTGCCGCCGCGCCCTCAACTGCCTGGAGACCGCGGTCTCCCTGGCCCGGGACGCGGATGGGAGCGCCGGCCTCATCAGCGTGGAGGTGGTCCGGGAGGCGGCCCAGGAACGGACCCTGCGCTACGACCGGGCCGGCGAGGAACACTACAACCTGATATCGGCCCTGCACAAGAGCCTGCGCGACAGCGACCCGGACGGCGCATCCTACTGGCTCGGCCGCATGCTGGCCAGTGGCGAGGATCCACTCTACATCGCCCGCAGGCTCATCCGTTTCGCCTCCGAGGATATCGGCAATGCCGATCCCCAGGCCCTGCAGGTCGCCCTCAACTGCCGCGACGCCTTCCACATGCTGGGCTCGCCCGAGGGCGAACTGGCCCTTTTTCAGGCCGCCACCTACCTGGCCACGGCGCCAAAGAGCAATGCCGTCTACATGGCGGAGAAAAAGATCCGCAGCGATATCCAGCGTACCGGCTCCCTGCCCGTACCCCTGCACCTGCGCAACGCACCCACCAAACTGATGCGGGAGATGGGCTACGGCCACGGCTACCGGTATGCCCACGATTCCGACGACGGCCTGGTGGCCCAGGAACATATGCCTGACAAGCTCAAGGGCAGCATTTATTACGAGCCCACCAACCGCGGTTACGAGGCGGTCATCCGTGACCGGCTCATCAGGTGGCGGAAAATTCTGCAACAGAGAGCACAGTGCCATGCAAAGCGCCCTGACCCGACCTGACAGGATTTTCCTGTTTCTTTTCCTGCTCATCCTGACGGTCCTGACGGCCGGCCCGCTCCCGGCCGCCCGCGGCGCCGACCTGCGGATCATCTACAGCAACGATGGACGGGGAGAACTGGAACCCTGCGGCTGACACGCTAACCAGCTGGGCGGTCTGTCCAGGAAGGCCTATCAGATCAGGAAACTGCGCCGTGATCCGGCCAGGCCGACCCTGGTTCTCGACAGCGGCGCCATGCTTTTCAGGCTGCCGGTCCTACCTGCCATGACCCTCGCCACCGCCCGGCTCAAGGCAGAGGGCGTCATCCGCGCCCATGCGCAGATGGGATACACGGCCGTGGCGCTCGCACCCCGCGACCTGGCCGGCGGTCTCGACTTCCTGCGGAAGCAGGGAAAAAAGGGCCTGCCCTGGATCTCCCTCAACCTGGTCACCGACCAGGGCCGGTCACCGTTTCCTCCCATGATCCTCACCAAGAGCGGCGACCTGCGCATCGCCATCCTGGGCCTGACCGGTCCGATCCGCATGACCAATGTCCGCCAGAACGGCTACCGGATCATTCCCTGGCAGCAGGCACTGCCACCGGCCCTTGCAGAGGCGGACAGGGCAGCGGACATGGTCATCCTGCTCTCCAGTTATCCCTTCCGGATCAATCAGCAGATCGCGCAAAATCTGGAAGGGATCGCGATCATCCTCCAGGCCGGCAACTCAGAGGCGAACATGACGCCGCGCCTGGTCGGAAACACACTGATCTGCCAGGCTGCAAGCCGGGGCAAGTACCTGGGTATCCTTGACATCGACTGGTCCGGCGGGGAACGATGGGTCATGAAGAACAGCGCCCGCCGGGCGCTCCTGCAGGAGCGGCTCAGCAGGATCGGGCTGCAGATGGAGAGAATAAGGAAAGGGACGCCTGACAGGGCCATGAAAAAGAACAGCAGCTACCGCCACCTCCTTGCCACGCAGGCGGACATCGAGAAGGAGCTGCGGGCCCTGGCGTCAGAGGATGGGCAACAGCAGGGTTCCACCTACAGCAACCGGTTCATCGCCCTCGAGACATCCCTGCCCGAGGACCGGCAGGTGGCGGCCATTGTCCGCCAGACCCTGCGCCGGGCAAATGACCTGAGCCGGAAAGAGCTCGAGAAACGCAGAAATGAGAGGAAGGAAGCGGGAAAGACCAGGCGGCGCCTTACCATGCTGGCCGGAGCCGGAACCTGCAGTGGCTGTCACCAGCGCCAGGCCGCCTTCTGGCGCAGGACCCGCCACGCCTCTGCCTGGCAGACCCTGGTCATCCGCAATCGCCAGTTTGACCGTACCTGCCAGTCCTGTCATGCGACCCTGCCTGCCGAGGCCCTGGCACAGGCTGGTATGCAGACCATGCCGCCCGCCATTCCCGTTGAACTGCGGGGGGTCGGTTGTGAATCCTGTCATGGTCCGGGCAGGAGACATGCAGACAATCCGGCAGGAAACCGGCTGCGGCTGCCGGACGAATCAACCTGCACCACCTGCCATCAAGCCGAACATGATGCTGCATTCTCCTATGCCGACCGGCTGGCCCTTGTCCGCTGCCCGAAAACGACCAGACCGGGGAAATAGGCCACGGCGCGCAGGCAAGCCTGGATTGAACGATTTTCATTTTGCCCCGGGATGCGGGTCTAGCCGTGTTTCATTGCGGTCCGCCCCCGTGCAACACCCAGGGGGCAAGGCTGATGGCTGCAACGCACAACTCGGGACAAAAAAAGGACGACCGGTTTCCCGGTCGTCCCTGATGTGCACGGCAGACGGTCTGGAGGCTAGCAGCCGAAGGCCTTCTGCAGGTTGGGAATGGTCTGCTTCTTGCGGCTCATCATGCCCTCGATCCACATGGAGTCACCGTCCAGCTTGGTGTCAAAGGCTTTCTCGATCAGGGCGGGATCATCGGAGACAACCAGCAGGTCGGTGCCTTCCTTGACCACGTCGGTGAGCATCAGCAGGATGGTATGGTGGCCGCCGGCAGCCTTCTGCTCTTTCATGGCATTGAGCAGGTCCTCGCGGATATCGGCGACCTGGTCCAGGGTGGCCAGCTCGAGCTGTCCGCAGCCGACCTTGTTGCCATTCATGTCAAAATCCTTGTAGTCGCGGTTGAGCAGGTCCTTGGCGGGCACGCCCTCGACAGAGCTCTTGGCCTTGAGCATGTCCATGAACAGGCCGTCGGTATCGTCCACACCCGCGATCTCCTTGAGCTCGGCCACGGCCTTCTTGTCTTCCTCGGTGCAGGTGGGCGATTTGAAGTTGACCGTATCGCTCAGGATGGCGGCAAGCATCAGGCCTGCAACCTTGGGATCCAGGGTCACGCCTTCGATGTCGTAGAGCTGCTTGAGCACGGTGCCGCTGCAGCCCACCGGCTTGACGCAGCAGAAGATCGGATTGTTGGTGGTCACGTCACCGATCTTGTGGTGATCCACAATGGCGACCACCTCGCCGTCACTCAGGTTGTCCGGGGCCTGGGCCAGGTCGCTGTGGTCAACCAGGGCGATCTTCTTGCCGGTGGCATCGGTCATGACCTCCGGTGTGGCGACGCCGAAACGCTCCAGAACGGTAATGGTCTCCGGATTCAGGTCACCCTGGATAACGGGGATATAGTCTTCGCCCTTTGCCTTCATCAGTTCGGCATAACTGATGGCAGCGGTGACAGAGTCGGTATCGGGATTCTTGTGACCTACGACATAGACAGACATGATTTCAATCCTCCTTAAAAACGGTTGCAAGAGCATACCCCGCCAGGGATATACACAGTTCCTCCTGATTCCAGCATAAATTCAGCAAACGAACGAAATCTTAGTCCGTTCACCCTGGAGCGTCAAGTAGAAAAAGGTTAGAATCCTGTTAAGATAAGCTCACTTTATCGACTTCATAACAAGAATTTATGGCCTCAGCCATGGCCAACAATTCATGGAAAGGAGTTTTTTCTTTTTTCTTTTCCCGGCCTATCTGCTACATTGAAGGATCAGACAAGCGGCCGGTACCGGCAGCAGCCGCGCACCGCTGCCGACGCGCGGCCCAGGTCTTTTCCGGACCGGCCAACCTCAACCCCCCTGTCCCATGACCAGACCTGACAAGGACAGCCAGGATCCTGTCCGAAGAAGGAAAAAAACCGCCCGCCGCTGGTTTCTCTTTCTGCTGCCTTTGCTGATCATCGCCCCCGGCCTGCTCTGGATGCTGTACAAGCCTGCCGGACCATCCACCCGCCTGCAGCCTGCTACTGAACCCGGAGCCGGACCAGCCCCCCATGTCCAGCCATCCCCTCCGGCCGAAAAAAAGACTGCGGCCGGACCCGGGAAACAGCCAACACCCGGCCAGCCGGCGGTGAGAAAACCGCCGGACCGGGAGACGATCCCGGACTCACAGCAGGAGATCCAGGCCTCGGTGGAGCAGGTGCGGAACCAGCTCACGCCCCGGGAGTGCGGTGCCGTGGCCGACAGGCTGCACACCTTCTTCACCGGCCTTGACAACAAGGAATATATCCGCGAGTTCAGGCTCGACCGGCCGGCCCAGGAGTACTTCCTCGCCCTGGGCGCCAAGCTGCTCGACAATCCGCCGGTGGTGGCCCGGGAATCGGACGACCTCTACACCATCCTCACCAACATGGCCCATTTCTTCCGGATCATCGGCAGCCGGAACATCGTTATCATGAAGACGATCATGCACCGGGAGCGGGCCGGCATGGAGGATGTGCTTGCCGACCTGTATCTCTGGAGCGTGAACAACACCTGCCACAGCGACATCTTTCCCTTTGCCGCATCCCTGGAAAAGGTCTACGAGTATGCGGGCTTCTTTCTCAACACCCTGGGCGGCCGCTCCTATCTCTTCCGCCGGGAGTCCGGTACCCGGCTCCTGGTCAACTATTACTCGGTCCTGGTCATCGACCGGGCCAACCGGGAAGGGGGCAACCGCCACGGCATCGACCTGGCCCGGATCCTGCCGCTGCTGACCCGGGAGATCGAGGCGACCAACCAGCTCATCTACCGGGAGACCTACCTGGACAACCTCTACGACCTGATGGAGAAATATCCTGCACCCGAACCGGTACAGGACTGGCAGCAGGTGGAGTAAATTTCGGTTTCCCGGAAACAGGAGCCGGAACAAAAAAGGGGCCGGAAGATCTCTTCCGGCCCCCTGCTCTTTTCCCCCGGCTGTCCCGGTGCGGAATCAGTCGCGGCTGCCGCCGAAGAAGCGCAGCAGCATGAGGAAGAGGTTGATGAAGTCGAGATAGAGGGCAAGCGCACCGATGATGGCACCCTTGCGGATGGCGCTCTCGCCCTGGGCCATGATCCCCTGCTCGCCCATCTGCTTGATCCGCTGCACGTCATAGGCGGTGAGGCCGACAAAGACCAGGACGCCGATCACCGAGATCGCCCAATAGAGGCTGGAGCTCTTGAGAAAGATGTTGACGATGGAAGCCAGGATAATGCCGATCAATCCCATGAACATGAACGATCCCACGCCGGACAGGTCCCGCCTGGTGACCAGGCCGTAGACGGCCATGGCCCCGAACATGCCGGCGGTGATCAGGAACGTGCCGCCGATGGAGGTCCTTGTATAGGCGAGGAAGATGGTTGACAGGGTCAGGCCGTTGAGCAGGGAATAGAGAAGAAACAGCCCTGTCGCCGTCGACGCCTGGATCTTCTCTATCCGGGCCGACAGATAGAAGACCAGGCCGAGTTCGGCAATGATGAGAATGAAAAAGGCCGGGCTCGCGACAATGCTCAGGGCAAGACCGGTGGAGGCGGTCAGGAAAGCGACCACCCCGGTCACGCCCAGGCCGATGGCCATCCAGTTGAAGACCCTGGCCAGAAAAACCGTTGATGCCTCGACCCGCGCTTGCGCGACCGTCATCGAGTTGGTACCGTACTGTGTCTGCTGCATATGTCTGTTCTCCTTGAAATCAACTCACAGGGAAGACTGCCCGCGCCTGGAGCCGGGCAGCCGTATCTTCTTGGTCTGGACACGGTGTGAAAACCTGGTCCGTTCATGGAACCCGAGATTCTATTGTAACCACTCTGCCGGGGAAGGCAACTCTTTCAGGAACAGGAACGATGAAAATAGCAATCAGTGGCAAGGGCGGGGTCGGCAAGACCACCATCATGGCCCTGCTGGCCCGTGAGTTCAGGAAGATCGGAAAAAAAGTCCTGGTCATTGACGCCGATCCCAGCCCGCACATGGCCCAGACCCTGGGTATCCGTGACATCAAGCGGGCCAGGCCCATTGCCGAGATGACCGAACTGCTGGCCGAACGGGCCGGCAAGACCCCGGGCTCGCCCTTCTACCAGCTCAACCCCAGGGTGGATGACCTGCTGCGCGACTTCATGATCGACGAGGACGGCTACAAGCTCATGGTCCTGGGCGCGATCCAGACCGCCGAGGGAGGCTGTGCCTGTCCCGAGAACCAGGTGCTGCGCATGATGCTGAAGAAGATGCTGCTCACGGCGGACGAGGTCGTCCTGCTGGACATGGAGGCAGGGGTGGAACACCTGGGTCGCGGCACCGTGGCCGGCGCCGACATGCTCCTGATCGTGGTGATCCCGTCGCGCTCGAGCATCCGCACGGCCCGGAAGATCCGCGAGCTGGCCGCGCAGGTGAAGATACCCAGGATCGGCTACGTGGGCAACCTGGTCCGGGACGAAGACGACCGGGAATTCCTGACCAGGGAGCTGGGCGAAGAGCCCCTGGCCTTTTTTCCCGACTCCGCCGCCATCCGGAAGACCGAACGTGACGACCGCCCCATTATCGGGGTGGAAGAAGGACTGGACCACGCCCCGGAGACCCTGCTCAAGGCCGTGCTCGGACAGGAACAGGCCGGCGAAGACGACCAGGGCCGACAGTAGGAGGAAGAGCCGGCGGAAGAGCCGCCATCAGCCGGCAGCGTTCCCGGCAGCACCGCCCCTTGTCTTCCGCCGGCTGTCTCAGTATCAGTAGGCCCCCTTGCCGCTGAACATGCAGCGGATCGTCTTCAGGATGATCTTGATATCGTTGCGCAGGGAAAAATTGAGCACATACCAGTCGTCCAGTTCCACCCGTTCCTGGTAGTCATCGATGTCGCTGCGCTTCATGACCTGCCAGGGGCCGGTGATGCCGGGCTTCATGGAGCAGTACCTGCCCGCGCTCTGGTGACCGTTTCCCTTGTAATACTCTTCCAGTTCCCTGCCCACGATGGGCCGGGCCCCCACCACGCTCATCTCGCCCTTGAGCACATTGATGAACTGCGGAAACTCGTCCAGGCTGGTCCGGCGCAGGAACCTGCCGATGCGGGTGATGCGGGGATCATTCTTCAGCTTGAAGTGCTGCTGCCACTCCTGGCGCAGGGCCGGGTCCGAGGCCAGGATCTCCTCCAGCTTCCTGTCCGCGTCCACCACCATGGTCCGGAATTTCAGGCACTCGAACTCGCGGCCCGTGGCCATGATCCGCCGGTGGCGGTAAAAGACCGGTCCCGGGCTGTCCAGCTTGATGAGCAGGGCGATGACCAGGAAGAAGGGAAAGCCGAACAGGATGACCAGGGAGGAGAAGATCACGTCAAAGGTCCGTTTCCAGCGGGTGTCGGGGTTGAAGTTCAGGACCAGGGTGTCGCCCAGGGACTGGATCTCGGCATGGTGGAGGCCGAAGATATAGATATCGGGAACCAGGAAGATCTGGGCGCCCAGGTCACGGCACTCCTGGAGGATCCTGAAGATCTTTTTCTCGGCCCGCATGGGCAGGGCGATGTAGACATAATCGATATCGTTTTCCCTGAGATACTGGTCAATGTCGTCGATCCTGCCGAGCAGGGGTTTCCTGACCCGGTCCCGGTCATAGTGCTCCCCCACCTTGTCGTCAAAGAATCCCACCACCTCGATGCCGGCCCAGGGAATCTCCTCGATCTGGCGCAGGATCCGGTGGCCGAGATCACCGGCACCGGCAATGACCGCATGCCGGATGTTCCTGCCCTGGCTGCGGTAGTGCCGCAGCATCCTGCGTACCGCCAGGTGGCAGGAAAAGAGCAGCAGCGGCGTGGTCAGGCCCCAGAACAGGAACACGGCCCGGGAATAGGTCCAGGAGATCTTGAAGATGAAGAAATAGAACAGGAGCACGCCGATGACCGTTCCCCATGCCTTGAGGATCACCAGGAATTCCCGGTAATACTTCCAGCCGCGCCAGGAACGGTACAACTGGAAGGAACCGAAGCTGATGAAGCAGAGAACAAAGGTGAGGATCTCCAGGTTGGTATAGTAATGGGTCCACGGCACACCGTACAGCCGGACCAGGAGACCCAGGTAGAGGGTGGCCACCGTGCAGTCGATGAGGTGGAGAATTTTATAGATCAGGGAGCTCTGCTCCCGCAGGTTCCAGTTCAGCATTTTTTGTACTCTGTACCTTTTCCACCGTTCCTGACAGCGATGGGAATCGGGTTTCCCGGGCCGCTGTTATCGCTCCCTCTTCCACCATGCCGGGTTCATACTCAGCCGGGGCACGAGGCCCTCCGGCAGCCGGTGGTGGTGCAGGCCCAGCTTGTACCCTGCGAACTTTGCCATGTTGCGCAGCAGAAACGAGGGCAGCAGGTCCCATCTGCCCCGGTCGCGGATAACGCGCAGCTCCGAACGGACGTACCGCCCGCCCTCTCCCTGTACCGCTCCAAACTCGCGCAGCAGCCACGACTGCTGACGGTGGAAAGCGCCCACATCGAAATAGCGCCTGAACTCCTGCAACAGCGTGTAGTCATGGGAGTGGTAGACCATGGCCTCGGCCACGTAGGCGACCCGGTAGCCCCTCATGAGCAGGCGGCCCACGGTGCAGGCGTCTTCCGCGAACAGGTGGCGGTCTCCGAAAAAGCCCACCTCGGACAGGGCGTCCTTCCGGTAGGCGGCAAAGGAGTTGGAGATAAAGACCGTCTTCAGGCCGAGCCGATGCCGGTCCTGCCATGAGCGGATATCCGAGGTTGTACCATAGTTGAACTCCCGGAGATGTGCCCCGAACAGGGAGGCCCCGGGCCGCGGAACCTGGCGGCCGCAGGCGGCGGCCACCCGCTCCTCCTCCTGCAGCGGCCGCACCAGGCGGGCCAGGCTGTGTTCGTCCACGGGCAGGGCGTCCTGGGTCAGGAAGACGACGATTTTGCCCCGGCTCATCTGCACGGCCATGGTCCTGGTCGCACCGTGATCGAACTCGGCCGCCGCAATCCGGTGTACCCGGGCGCCGTGGGCCACGGCAATGGCGCGGGTGGCGTCCCCGGAATCGGAGTCCACCACCAGGACCTCCATCTCCCCCAGGCCGGCCTGACCGTGCAGCCGCTCAAGCAGCGTATCCAGAAAGGGTTCGGCATTGCGGGTGGGAATGACGATCGAGATCATGACCGCCCACCTTCCGGCTCCTGCCGCCACTCCCGGTCCAGCACGGCCAGGAGCACGGCCTTGTCGAGCTGGAACAGGAGATAGGAGAGATCCTGCAACGGCGAAATGACGAACAGGCCGGCCAGAACCCGGTCCAGGGCCCCAAGCAGGGGCCGCGGCCAGGGACGCAGCATCCTGAAGAGACGGAAGACCGGGGTCTGGCTGAACTCGCCGGGATGGAGCCGGGCCAGCCGCAGGTAGTTCTCCGTGGAACGTCGCATCCGGGCAAAGGCGGATCGCTTGTCCACCAGGCCCAGGTGCGAACAGGTGTTGTCGATGTGACGGATGGGAACCAGGCGGGCCAGGCGGATCGCCCATTCGATATCCTCGTAACCATAGCCACTGAAGGACTCGTCGAAACCAACCTGTTCCAGGACATGGCGGTCCAGGAGCACGTTGCCGGTAAAGAGGTATCGCCAGGGCGTCTGCCGCCGCTGTTCAACCGGCAGCCACTCGGTCTTCCGCCCCCGGTAGAGGGAAAAATCGTAGCAGCGGCCGGTCAGGATCCTGGTCCGGTAGCTGATCCCGCCGCAGATCACCGGGTGGCCGGCGCGCGCCTCTTGCAGATAGTTCCGGAGGAAAAAAGCACTGTCGGGCAGGACATCGGCGTCGAGGAAAAGGATATACCTGCCACGGGCCCTGGCCAGCAGATGGTTGCGGATCCCGGCCCGCCCGGCCCGGTCCGGCAGCTCATGGTAGACGACCATGGCATGACGGCAGGCCGCGGCCCGGTTCCGGCGCCGTATCTCCTCGCGGGAACAGTCGTCAACAACAATGATCTCCACCGTTTCCGCCAGTCCGGCCCCGTCGATCTCGGTGGTGAGCCGGTCCAGCAGCAGCCCCAGGTCCCAGTTCAGGACCGGTATGATGACGGACAGCTCCGGGTTCACGGATCCGAACTCCTCGTCTTGCGCACTGCCGCGATCCGTTCCCGGTAGAGACGCACCACACCGTGCAGCCCCATGTCCTGGAGCAGGAAACGGATCCGGCGCCTGGCCACCAGGTAGCGCAGATAGGGCCGGCTGGCGCGAAACGAACCGGGCATGTGCATCTGCCGCGCGCGGTGGGTTTCCACGAGCGCCTCCTTCCAGGCCCTCTCGGCAAGCCCCTGGTGCTGCATGTTGGTCAGCACCCGGCCGGTTCGCAGAAAGGAGACGCCCCGGCAGCGGAATCGCAGCAGCAGCTCGTAGTCCATGGCCAGGCGAAAACTCTCGTCAAATCCGCCATGCTCGAGATAGACACTGCGACGGACAAAACAGGACGGGTGGGTCACGGTCATGTCCGTGGCCAGCAACTCGGGCCGCGACTCGCAGCGGCAGGCTGGTTGCTCGCCCTGCCAGAACTGGAGATCACCGCAGAGGACACCGCCGTCAGGCCCGTCCGCAGGCAGGGAGGCCACGGTCTCCAGGGTTCCGGCCTCGTACCAATCGCCGGCGTTGAGCAGGCCGATGATCCGGCCCCGGCACAGGGATATCCCCTTGTTGAAGGCCTGGCTGATCCCGCTGTCCGGCTCACTGACCCAGTATTCCAGGTGACTGTCCATCTCGCGCAGGGTGCGCAGGGTCCCGTCGGTGGAGCCGCCGTCGATGACGATATACTCCACCTGCGCCGGGTCCCACTGCAGCACGGAACGCATGGTCCGGGCCAGGGCCGGGCCGGGATCCAGGGTCACGGTGACCACGCTCAGCAGGGGCGCGGGCCGCCGGTCATCACCGGCCAGGCGCAGGCCGCCCTCGCCCTGCCGGTCGGGATGCGGATCCAGTCGATATCGCGGCGTGATCACTGCAGGCATTGTTGATACACGGTGATGGTTTCCCGCACGCAGCGCTGCCAGGAAAACAGTGCCACCCGCTCCCGGCCTGCACGGATAAACATCTCCCGTTTCTGCGTCGATGTGACGATCCCTTCCATGGCCTGCATCATGTCGTCTTCCCGGGTAGGATCAAAGAACCAGGCCGCGCTGCCGGCGATCTCGGGCATGGAGCTGACGCCGGAGCAGAGCACCGGGCAGTCGCAGGCCATGGCCTCGAGCAGCGGCAGGCCGAAGCCCTCGTACAGGGATGGATAGACCAGGGCCAGGGCATGACGGTAGAGCGACTCCAGCTCGGCATCATCGCCGGCCAGGCGCACCACCTGTTCCGGCCCGCACCCCAGTTCCCGCATGCGCGCCCTCTCTGCAGCCGAAAAGGGAGGGCCGCCAAAACAGACCAGGCGCACGTCGGGCGTAACCCCGGACCGGGCATAGGCCTCCAGCAGCCGGTCAAAGTTCTTTGGTCCGCGCCGTTCTCCAACATAAAGCAGATAGGGTCTCCGGGCAAGAGGTGTCGGTTCCGCCGGGCCGCGGCCCAGGGAGGAGGCCAGGTAGACCACTGAGATCTTTTCCGGAGCAATGCCGAGGATCTCCACCAGGTCGTTCCGGGTCTGCCTGGAGATGCAGATCACGTGATCGGCCCGGCGGACGCAGTCACGCTTGGCCCGGGCCACGATCTCCTCGCCCGGCGCCATCAGGCCGGGATACCGCTCGTGGATCATGTCAAAGACCGTGACCACCCGGCGGCACCGGGCCGGCAGCCGCATGCGGGCCAGGTAATAGGTGTGATGCACGATGTCCGGCGCAAAGTCCCCTGCCAGCAGCGGCGAGAGCAGGTTGTTGACCAGTTGCCGGAGCCGGTGCGTGCGTGCGATACGCGGCATGTAGATTCCCGCGGCCGGAAGAGCACCATCCCGCAGGACCCGGGAGACATGCAGGGGCGCGACGATGCGGGGTTCAACCTGTTCTGCGCGGACAAGCCCGGCCACGAGCTCGCCAAAATAGCGCGAAATACCTCCATGCTCCTGAAGGGAAAAGACAGAATGATCAAAGAGCACGCGCACGACGCCCCTCTCAACGGCCGGCGGCCATGGCGGCCCTGTAGGCGGCGGCGGTCTCCCGGGCACAGCGGGACCAGGAAAAGCGGGCCGCCCGCGCAAGCCCCTTCTCCCGCATCCGCCGCCGCAGCCCGGCATCCTCTCCCACCCGGAGCATGGCCCCGGCCAGGGCATCGGTATCCTCCGGATCGACCATGATACCGGCATCGCCCACCACCTCGGGCAGTGAGCTGGTATTGGAGGTGATCACCGGCAGGCCGCACTGCATGGCCTCCAGCGGCGGCAGTCCGAAACCCTCGTACAGGGAGGGATAGACAAAGGCGAGAGCGCCACCGTAGAGGGCGGAAAGATCCTCGTCCGCCACGTAGCCGGTGAAGATGACCCGGTCCTTGAGGCCGGGATCCCGGAGAATCTCGTCCAGCAGCCGGTCGATCTTCCAGCCCCTGGTCCCCACCAGCACCAGGCGATACTCTCCCTGGCCGGGCTCGGCAAGCAGCTTTCTGAAGGCGGCAATGGTGGCCTGAAGATTCTTGCGATACTCCAGGGTGGCCAGGGAGAGGAAGTAGCCGGCCGCCGGAATCCCGTACCGTGCCAGGACCGAACGTACAGCCTCCCCATCGGCCCGGGGATGGTAGAGGGCCGGCGAGGCGGCCGGGCAGGCGATGAAAACGCGGTCCGGGTCCATGCCCAGGTAGTTGCAGATATCGTCGCGTGACGAGCGGGAGATGGTGATAACCCAGTCCTCCTCGACCCGGATCGCACCGAGGATCTTCTTAAAATCATGATCAAAGCCCTGCCAGAAATACTCGGGATGCAGCACGGGAATGATATCGTAGATGGTCATGAAACAGAGCGGCCGCCGCCCGAACTCCGGCAGGGGGGAGAAGGTGGAGTGGAAGATGTCTGCCGCCTCTCCCACCCGGTTGATGCGCCATTGCCGGAACATGCGGGCCACAGCGCGCTGGCAGATCTTGAGCGGATCCACCGGCCCCATCCGCAGGGCCAGGTCAAAGAGGCGCTCTTCCAGGGAGTTGACTCCGACATAGCGGCCTGCGAACCCCAGCCCGCGGAAATAGTCCCGGGTCAGCCTGTTGATCTCGGTAGACGAAAGCGAGGTCACCCGCAGGTCCAGCTCTTCCATGGCGAGCAACTCGGGCACCAGGCTGCTGATCACACGGTAGATACCGGTGCGGGCCGTTTCATAGAGCCCGGCCAGGCCGATTACCGAGACATCGACAATCACACGCATAATTTCTCTTCCCCAAATTGAGCGATTTTCAGTTGCAGGTGGGTGAAACGCTCAACTCAGGTCTTTCTCTCCTCCCATGGCGCCTTACGCTTACAGGATAATGGAACAGGGGGCAAGGGGTTTCTGGAGGAACAGGAGACAGAAATCAGGTGACAGGGGCAGATCGATCTCCGCCCGGGACAAGGTAACCACTCCCTGCCGGTGCCTCGAATGCCACACGTCGCTTCTTCATCGCTCATTCGCAAGCGGTCACAGGGCACCCCATCGGCACGCGCTCGAACCTCCCGATACACGGGATGTGTGTGGCACACTGCAAGTCCATGTATTGATTCAGGATAATTGGGGTATCCCGTGATCGGTTACGCCCATTCCGGCATCATCTCATGCACGACCTCACCTGCCCTGAAACAGGACAACCCGCCCCTTTTCCCGCCAACCCAACTGTCCCGATTCTGGACACCCTGGGCGGACAGAAGATCGTCCAGAAAAAGGGGGTTTTGTTTTTCTTTTCCATACCAGTAAGATAGGCGGCTTCCGGCTGTTCAGCAGAGTTCTGGCACATCATGTGCTTTGGGTAGGGCAAAGACAGCGTCCATTCCCGACAGGAAAAGGAAATATGGACAAGGAAACACTACCCCCTCACAAGGAGAACCAGCCATGAAAAAATCAACCATCTTCATCACTGTCTTCGCCATTGCCCTCACCTTTGCAGCCAGCCAGGGATTCGCCTGGATGTACGGCCCGATGATGGGTGGCCCGGCCACGACGACCCTGACCGCTGATCAGCAGCAGAAGGTCAAGGATATCGAGACCAGGTACCAGAAGCAGATCGCCGAGCAGGAGGCGGCTCTCCAGGCCAAGGCGACAGAGGTCCGTACCGCCCTGGCAGACGCCAACACCACCCTCGGCCAGGCCAATGCCCTGCGTAATGAACTCTACGGCCTGGAACAGGCATACTGGCAACTGCGGATGAAGGTGAACCAGGAGATCAGCCAGGCCATCGGTGCTCCCTATTTCGGTGCCATGGGATGGGGCCCGGAATACTGCAGTTGGCATAACCATGGTGGTGGCTACGGCTACGGCCACGGCGGCGCCTACGGGCGGGTTGGCATGGGCTGCGACTGGTAAATCCCACCCACTCACATCCTCCCCGTGCTGGCGGCCGGCCTCCTCCCCGGTCGTCAGCACCTCTTTCTTGTTTATTCTCCCCTGAATTGAGCGTTTCCACCCATCTGCAAATGGAAAAACGCATCTTGGGCAAAATGAAAATCACTCAATTCAGGTTCCTGGTTCCAGCCCCTGTCTTCTGAACATAAAACCCGGCGGCCTGAGGCCGCCGGGTTTGCCGAATTCAGTCACCTGTTTTCGGGTGGGTGCTCAACTAGCACCCTTCAATGGCTTTTCTTTTTGCGCTTTTCACCTTCACGGCCTCCCCCTTGACGAGCCTGGATGCCTTATGCCCGCAGTCCAGGGTCACCGTGGTTCCCTTGATCTCGGTCACGGTACACTTCACAGACGAAGCCATTGCAGAGACGGCCAGGGAAAGGCCGAAGGCGAGAGCTACTGCGAATGCGATTTTCTTCATAAACAGTCCTCCTGAAAAGAGAATGGATGGTTGGACAACGATCGTTTCCGCCCGATTTTGGGCGGCCGCCCCGGCCAGTGCCTGTCAGCGGATCGATGTCCCTTTGTCTTGAAAATTGCCAGAACCGTGCCAGTGTTGAAAAATGAAGCAACATTGACCACAACCCCTCGATCTGATAACGGTATTACAAAACAAGAGTGACAGAAATCCAGCCAGGACCGGTCAAAGGGGTGTCTGCATCTGAGACACCGGCGTCACCAGCGGTAATCAACCGGGAGCGTATTCTTTTTCCGTGGACTCTTTGCATTTCCAGCGGCTCTCGTGATACCCTCTGACAGGGCGTCGCAGATGGAGTACCCTGTGACCGCTTCGGTGAAACGCTTACTGTAGCCCAGAGCACCCCTCCCATGCATGCCACCGCACTCCCAGGGCGGCTTGCCGGAACTTCCCAGTCCTTCTGAAAAGGACTGTTTCTTGCAGGAGAATGGTTGTCCGATACCACCATTCCTGCTGACTTGAAGGAGACATAGTGTGAAACGAATCGTTATCGTCTTTTCGCTCTGCGCCGGTCTTACCATGGGTACCGGCCATGTGCTGGCCGACGAATGCGGCAACGGCTGGTGGAAGGGCCGGGCCTGCGACGGGGCGGAGAAGGACGCAACCGCCGGCAAGACCGAAGCCCATGCCGACGGGACCCCAAAAAAGCGATACTGCTCCAGTGCCGAGCAGCCGAAGCTGCTGGCCCTGCTCCGTGAACTCGAAGAACTGAAAAAAACGCCGCCGGATGCCCGGAGGCAGGGAAGCAGCGAATCACTGGTCCGCAAGAAATACCGTATCGCCAGAAAACTCCGACAGTTCGACGACTGCCGGGCCGAGGACGCCCTCAGGGAACTGATCAGGGAAAACGCCTGCGAAGACCTGGGCGAGGGCGACATCTTGTGCGTACAATGGGGCGCCGAGGCCAGCCTGCAGGAAGTCACTTCCAAGAAAGACCTGAAAAAGCTCACGCCCGGAACCAGCATGGATGATCTCCTCAAGCTGGTCAAAAAATACGGGCCCCATCCCCATAAGAACGAGTTTGCCAGCCACCAGGTCATGAACTACCTGATTGACCAGGCAGACAGCAGGCCGGAAGTCTACGTTCCCCTCCTGATTCAATACTTCACCCGCTGCCACGAGGTGATCCCCATTGCCCGCCGCTATCCCGAGGCCACGGACATCGGCCTGGAACGCTGTTTCTCCTCCAGCGATCCGGGCACGGTCTGGGCCGGCATCAGCCTGGCCCGTTCCCTTGACAAGAAACAGTTTCTGGCCCGGGTCTTTGCGGTCGCCTTTGCGGGCAAGGGCAACATCGACTATTCTCAGGAGGCCGAGGTCGACGCCATCCGCACCATGGCGCTTGGCTTCTTCAGGATGTACGAGGCAGACGCCCTGCCCTACTACCGCGCCATTCTGTTTGGCGACTATGGGAAGGAAAAGGAGTATGTCATCAGCGGCATCAGAAACCCGGAGAATACGGGGCTACTGGATCTGCTCAAAAAGTTCGACAGTTACCTGGCCGATCATCCGGACCAGGCCGACAAGAACCTCATTACCCGTCTCAGGCAGCGGATTGCCGCCATGGAGAGGACAGGACAATGAAACGGATCGCCATTACCATCCTGCTCTCTGTACTCTCTGTACTCTATGCAGGCAATGGCCTGGCCACCTGGTGCGAAAGCCCCGGTCTGGGCATGAAAAACAGCGCCATGATCAGCCGCTACCTGCATGATCTTGCCGACAACTCCTCGGGATTTGCCGTGGTTCGGTCCATAGGCACCACCAGCGGCACTGACGGCAACCCGCCCCGGGAGATCAGCGCCATCCTGATCACCGAGAATGCCTCCTGGGACCATGACCGCGGCAGGCCGACGGTTATCATTACCGGAGCAATCCATGGCAACGAGTGGGCCACGCCGGAAGTCTGCATCGGCATCGCCGAATACCTCCTCGACAACAAGGACAACTTTGCCCCGGCCCTGGACGCCAAGGGTGAGTTGATCAACAGCCGCGCCAGCCTGACGACGGTCAAGGGAAACAGCAAGGAGATAGTGCCCCGTCTGACCAGTATCGGCGAGCTGCTCAGGAAGATCCAGGTCATCATCATCCCGGTCTACAACCCGGAGGGCTATGACTACAGCCAGACCCCCGAGGGAAAGATGTCCTACTACGGAGCCGGCTGGCGGCCCAACCGGCGCAAGCTGGCCCGGGATACGCAGGCGGTGATCTGCTACCGGCGGGACGGCACGCTCTATCCAGCCCCGCCGGCCGATGCGGAACACTGTTTTCTGGCCGACTATGACGACACCGCGTCGGGCGGCGAGGTGGAAGAGGAATCGGTCATTGTCTGCGAGAGCATGGACGGCAAGACCCTCAGCCTGTTCGAACCCTCGCTCAGTGTCGCCTCGACAGAGATGTTTGATGCCATCTATGACTCCAGAAATCCGAAACGCGTTGTCTGCGCCTCGGGCCAGAGACGGGTATGGAAAGAGCAATGGTCGAGCGACGATCAGGACCGGGTAAGCCTGGCCAGGGCCAAAAAGGAAGGCTACCTGCGGGTCGCCTTTGGCACGGACATCAACCGGAACTTCCAGTACAAATGGGATGTAACCGACAACCAGAAACATCTTTTCATCAGGACCCGTTCCCCCTCCTCCCGCATGTACCGGGGACCCGGTTCCATCTCGGAGCCGGAATCAGGCGCCATGGAACGGCTCATTGCGAAAAAAAACGTGATCGCCCTCATCGATTACCATGCCGGTTCCACCCAGGTCCTGTACCCATACGCCTATTCCACCAGGGACAGGGTGAACAAAAATATCCTGGACACGGGAAGCGGGAGAAGCGATTACGAGATCTTCCATGCCGTCTCGGAGAAGATCGCCGCCATCCTCAACCGGTACGGCGGAGACGACAAATCCATAACCGGCTATACAGCGGCCCAGAACTACAACAAAACCAGTGTGGGCAGTGGCGTGGCCCGGGACTGCTACTACCAGACAGAGGGGATCGCGGCCCTCAACATCGAGGTACACGACAGGCGCTACACCTACGGGGAGGCCGAGTTTGAAAAGGTCGTTCCCGCGATCTGCAGAACCAATGTTCCGGGGGCGATCTGGTTTCTGTTCTGGGCCGCCGACCTGGCCGCGAACAGGTAACCGGTCTCGACCCGGAGCCAGATTGCAGCAACAGGATTTCTCCTGTAAGGTGAAAGGAGATGAAACATGATGACACGAATACCATGCGGCTGCGCGTTACCGGGCTGGACAAACGGTTCGGCTCATACCGCGCCCTGACCAATATCTCCTTTGCCGTGGGATCCGGCGAGATCATGGGTCTCATCGGCCCCAATGGCGCAGGCAAGACCACCTTGCTCGAGTGTCTGACCGGTCTCTGTTCCGTACAGGCCGGCACCGTGCGTTGGGACGACAGGCCGCTTGGGCCTGATGAACGGAACCGGGTGCTCTGGTACCAGCCGGACAACATCCTGCCCTATGCCCGGCAACGGGTGGCGACAACCCTCTCCTTTTTCCGGCGCATTCACGGCGCCGGAAAGGACGACCTGGCCGACCTGGTGAAGCGACTCGAACTTACGCCGGTGCTCCGCCAGCCTCTGCTCAATCTCTCCAAGGGATACCGCCGCCGGGTGCTGCTCGCCATGGCCCTCCTCAGCAGGCAGCCCCTGCTGCTGCTCGACGAGCCCTTTGACGGTTTCGATCTCCGGCAGGCCCTGTCGGTCATGGCCCTTCTGCGCCGCCACGTGACCCGCCGGGCCATGATCCTCTCCATTCACCAGTTGAGCGAGGCGGAAAAGATCTGCGACCGGTTCCTCCTGCTCGACCAGGGCAGGCTGCTGGGGGCAGGCACCCTGGAGGCGCTCTGCCGCCAGGCCGGCCTGGCAGCGGGCAGCACGCTCGAGGAGGTGTTCCTTGCCCTTACCTGAAGAACCATCGCGGCAGGGGATCATCCGCAACCTGCTGGCCCAGGAACTGCGCAGCCTGCTGGTCTCGCCGGCGCTGTGGCTCATGCTCGGCATCGTGTCGGTGCTGGTCGGCTACAGCTTCATCCAGGCCGTGGCCCTCTACAGCCAGGCCAGCAGGACCGCGCTCTCCTTCCCGGAACTGGCCCGGGGCATGAATCCCCTGGACGGGATCTTCGTACCCACCTTCGGCGCCTACTACCTGAGCGAAAGCCTGCTCCTGCCCTTTGTCGCCATCCGCCTCGTCGGCCTGGACAAGGAGAGTGGCGCCCTCAAGCTGCTCCTGCAGCTGCCCATTTCCCCCCTCACCCTGTGCGCGGTCAAGATCGGCGCCATGGGACTGCTCTGGCTGCTCACCCTGCTGCCCGGGGCCCTGGCCCTCCTCTTCTGGCACAACCTGGGCGGCCACATCTCCCTGCCCGGGATATCCCTTCTCTTTGCCGGCCACGCCCTCTTCTCGCTCACCGTGGTTGCCATCGGCATGTTCGCCGCTGCAATCAGCGATTCCCTGCCCACCGCGGCCATGCTCAGCCTGGCGGTTACCCTGGGCTCCTGGGTCCTCGATTTTGCCGCCGGCAGCCAGGACGGTATCATGGCGATTGTCAGCAAGGTCTCGCTCACCGCCATGCTCCGCCAGTTTGAAAGTGGCCTGCTTTCCTTCTCCCATGTTGCGGCCTTTCTCTGCATTGCCCTGTTCTTCTTCCTGCTCACCGCCCTCTGGCTGCACCCCGGCCGTTCTCTCCTCTCCCGGACAGGCTCCTCGCTCCTGCTCCTTGTCATCCTGGGCTCGCTCCTGGCCGGCGCCATGCAGTCGCACCGGGCCCTGGACCTGACCGAAAACCGCCGCCACTCCCTCAACCCGGCCGACAGCCGTGCCCTGGGCCAGCTCCAGCATACCCTGACCATAACCATCCACCTGAACCCCGAAGACAGCCGGTTGCAGGATATGGAACACGACATCCTGGCCAAGCTGCGGCGCACCATTCCCCACCTGGTCGTCCGCTACGCCCGCTCAGAATCGGCCGGGCTCTTTGCCGCGGCCGGGGACAGCCAGTATGGCCTGATCGAATATGAGTACAACGGCCGCCACGACGAGAGCTACTCCAACAGTCCCCGGGAGATCCTGCCCATCATCTACAACCTGGCCGGCATCAAGGTCGTGCAGGTACCGGTTCCCCGGTACCGGGGCTATCCCCTGGTTGCCGATGCCACCGGCTGCCGGTGGTGGTTCTACGGCCTCATCCCCCTCCTCTGTCTCGCCTTCGGTATCTATGGCCTGCAGGGCAGATGGTGAACGGATCCCGTTCGTCAATCTCATGAAATGACTTGACGGTACAGCATCGGATAGAATAAGAACCATTCATGTTCCCACCAGGCCACCGGAACACCGCCGGCCACGCCCCTCTCCAGGACGGCTGGGTCAGGCGGGCACCGCCGGCCCGAAACGATACTGAAAATCCCTTCAGTAAAGGAGCCAGGACATGAACAAAAAAATTCTTGTTGCCGCCATGGCCCTGGGCCTGACGGTCCTGGGCGGTTTTCCATGCCCCGGTACCGGGCCGGCGCCACATAACGGCAGAATGTCCGCAATGGCAACGGCCATGGCTGCGGAGGCCGGGGACCAGGGAACAATCCTGTTCGACTTCTCCGGTGAGACCGTGGGTGCGCCGCCCAGGAGTTTTGTGGCCGCCGTGGGAAACTGGGTGATCGGCAAGGATGGGGACAACACGGTGCTGGTGGTGGATGGCAGCAGGTGGAAGCAGGGGGTGGCGTCCGCCGGGCTGGCCGACAAGGCGCGCGCCCTGTACGGCAAACGTTATGCCGAGTTTCTCGACAATGTCACTGCCTATGCCTACTATCCCTTTGCCGTGGCGACAAAGGTCGACAACTTCACCAGCGGGAAGATTACGGTCCGGTTCAAGGCCATGGCCGGCAGGATCGACCAGGGGGCGGGCATTCTCTTTGATCTCAAGCCAAATGGTGACTACTATGCCCTGCGCGCCAATCCCCTGGAGAACAACCTGGTCCTGTGGCGCTACAAGGCCGGTCGGCGCAGCTCGGTGAGCTGGGTCCGCAATGTCAACACCCCCAGCCGCGTATGGCACACCCTGACGCTTGTCGTGGACGGCAACCTGGTCAAGGGCTTTGTCAACGGGCACCACTACCTTTCCACGCAACTGCCGCAGCCGGTGTCGGGAAAGGTGGGGTTATGGACCAAGGCGGACAGCGTGGTCTACTTTGACGACTACCGGGTGATGCCCCGCTGAGCGCAGCTCAGTGCTCCTCCTCCGATGCGTCCCGGGGACCGCGGACCGGCAGGACCCGGAGCTGGAAGGAGTCGTTGCGGCGGGCCCAGACCTTCTTTCCGGTGACAAAGCTGAAGCAGACCGCGGCATTGAGGTTGGTCGTCGAGGTCCAGGGGCACCGGTCCGAGAGGTGGAGCACGGGGGCGATGCCGTAGGGAGTCGTCTTTTTCCAGGCCGGATCATAGAGGGTGGCCAGTTCCCTGGGCGTGGGCAGGCGCCAGTCCGTGTAGCCTCCGGCCCTGCTGGCCTTGCAGTAGAGATCCGCATCCCACCACTGGATGTCCGCTCCGTTGTCACTGGTGGCCCACATGAGGCCGGTCCTGGTATCGGTCACGGTCCCGTCATGATGGTCGACAAACCGTTGCTGCCGCGCAGGACCGGGATCGGCCGCCCTGGACGGGGTTGCCATGCTCGCGGCCAGGAGACAGAGAAGAAAGAAGATCGCCGCGCTACCAAATTTCCATGTATTCCACATTGTCGTCACCTCGGTGAAATGGTTTTCAGAGTCCGCACCCGGATCAGCGGACCTGCCGCCAGCCCGTCCGGGGAAGGAATACGGACAGGTGTCACCGGCAATCAATACACCACGACGTGGTGTGCGTCAACTCCGGTGTCCGAACTGGGTCCGGGCCAGGGGATCCAGGCCGAGGAGGCGGGTGAGGGCATAACATTCAAGGCCAAAGGGGAGATACCCCATGTAGCCGGGCAGCGGCATGGCAAAGAGGTGCAGGGCGTCGACAAAGGGGATGGAGTAGTGCCACCGGGGCAGGCTCTTCCAGTTCCACATCTCCCAGAAAAAACCGCAGGCCAGGGCGGCCAGGGGCGGCAGGAGAACGGGCCGCCAGTCGCCGGCCCCCAGGGCGGCAAAGATGGTGCGCCGACCCGCGATCACCTGCAGGGAGATCAGCACCAGCAACGGTGCCACCCAGACCAGGGGAAAGAGCAGGTCGGGTACAATGCCGATTCCGGCCAGGCCGGCCAGGGAGACAAGCAGCAGGAGCAGGCCTGCCGGCCGGGGCGGGCGGAAGCGGTGGTGGCGTCTCCGATGCAGCGGCCCGTGCAGCAGGGGAACCGTGTCCAGCAGTTCGGTGGTCGAGGCCACCGCCGGCAGGACCGTGGAGAAGCAGATCGTGGCATGGAGGACATAGGCGGTGGCGGAAAAATTCTCCACGCCCACGTAATACCAGTTCTGGACAAATCGGTTCAGGTATTCAAAGTACCACCAGAAAAGGCTGCTGACCGGGAAAAGGAGCAGAAAGCGTCCCGGCTGCCAGAGCAGAAGACAGGATCCGGAGCGGGCCGCGGTCCAGCCGGAGACCGCCAGTATGTACCCGAGCCAGAGCGGCGTGAAGGTGTAGGGCTGCAGGGGCCGGAACCAGGGGAACCGGGTCCAGGCGAGGACCCATGCGGCAAGGGCCAGCAGCAGGCCGGACCATCCCCACCAGGGCATGGGACCGGCCTTTCCTGCCGGCGTCCCGGCCTGGCCGCGGCCGCGATGGAGAAAGACGGCAAAACCAATGACCAGCAGGGCAAAAAGCACCAGGCTGCCAAGAAAAAGTGGGAACGAGAAGGGCGCGTGACGAACATACCTGGTCAGGGGCGGGAACTCCAGAAACCGGTCCGGCGGCTGGCCATCATAGAGAGCTCCGGCAAGCGGCAGGAGCAGGCATGCGGCCACGACCAGGAGCGGCAACCAGGCCCGGGAAAGAAGATTACCGTCGCTGCCAGTGTCCATCGATGAGCAGCTCGTGCGGCCGGAAGGCCGACTTGTAGCGCATGGCCCGCACATCCTCGATCCAGTAGCCCAGGTAGAGAAAGTCGATGCCGTGACTCCGGCAGAAGCTGACCAGGTAGAGGATGTTCATGGTACCGGGACTGCGCCAGCCCTGGTCGGGATCGAAGTAGAAGTAGACCGCGTTGAGCCATTCCCGCGAACCATCGACCACGGCCACGCCGACCAACCGGTCGCCGAGGCGGTAGCGGATCTCGAAGCAGTGGGTGATGCTGGTGATGAAGAAGCCGGAATAGTAGCTGTGGGCATCGCTCCGGCCATCGGGAAAGCGGGTTTTCAGGAAGCGGTCCAGGAGATCGAGGTTCTCGTCCGCCATGGTCAGGGGCGCCACGCCCACGGTGAGATCGCTGTTCTTCTTCCAGACCCGCCGCTGGTTGCGGTTGGGCCGGAACTCATCCGGCCGGAGCCGGATGGGCACGCAGCCGCGGCAGGCCGGGCAGCGCATGTTGTACATGCAGTTGCCGTTGCGCCGGTAGCCATTGGCCAGGAAGCGGCCCATGGTACCGCTGTCCAGCGAAGTAAACATGGCCTGGTGATAGACCGCCATCTGGTGCAGGCCATAGGGGCAGCTGGTCGAGATATCGACAAAGTACTGCTCCAGGTCCGCTCCGATCCCGTCCGCTTCACGCTGCCCGGCGGAACCTGTCGCCTCCTTCACCATGACAATCCCCTGCCGTCTGCGATCACTCTTCAGATCAGTCCCTGGTCGAGCATGGCATTGACCACCTTGACAAAGCCGGCGATATTGGCACCCACCATGTAGTTGCCCTCCGAGCCGTAGGCAGCGGCGGCATCGACACAGGTGTGGTGGATCGATTTCATGATCTGCTTGAGACGCGAGTCCACCTCCTCGGCCGGCCAGCTCAGCCGCATGGAGTTCTGGGCCATCTCCAGGCCGGACACGGCCACGCCGCCCGCATTGGCCGCCTTGCCCGGACCATAGAGCACCCCGCTCTCGAGCAGGATGTCCACCGCCTCCGGCGTGCACGGCATGTTGGCGCCCTCGCAGACCAGCCGCACCCCGCCCTTGACCAGGTTGGCGGCGTCACGTTCGTTGATCTCGTTTTCCGTGGCGCAGGGAAAGGCGCAGTCGGCCTTGTGGGCCCAGAGCGGATTGTAATCCAGGGCAGGGTCCGCCTCCACGTAGTCAGCGTCGACATGGACATCGCAGTATTCCCTGATACGGCCCCTGCGCACGTTCTTGAGCTGTTTGACATACTCCAGCTTGTCCTGGTCAATGCCGGCCTCGTCATAGATATAGCCCGAGGAATCGGACAGGGTCACCACCCGGCCGCCGAGCTGGAGAATCTTCTCCACCGTGTGCTGGGCCACGTTGCCCGAGCCCGAGACCAGGCAGGTCTTGCCCTCCATGCTTTCGCCCCGGCGGGCCAGCATCTCGGAGGCAAAGTAGACCACGCCGTAGCCGGTGGCCTCGGGCCGGATCAGGCTGCCGCCCCAGGCCAGGCTCTTGCCGGTGAGCACGCCGGTGAACTCGTTGCGCAGCTTCTTGTACATACCGAACAGGTAGCCGATCTCCCGGGCCCCGACCCCGATGTCCCCCGCCGGCACGTCGGTATCCGGCCCGATGTGCCGGAAGAGTTCGGCCATGAAGGACTGGCAGAAGCGCATCACCTCGCCATCGGTGCGGCCCTTGGGGTTGAAATCGCTCCCCCCCTTGCCGCCGCCCATGTGCAGGGTGGTGAGCGAGTTCTTGAAGACCTGTTCAAAGGCCAGGAACTTGATGATGGAGAGCGTCACCGAGGGGTGGAACCGCAGGCCGCCCTTGTAGGGGCCGATGGCCGAGTTCATCTCCACCCGGAAGCCCCGGTTGACATGGACCTGCCCCTGGTCGTCCATCCAGGGAACCCGGAACATGATGACCCGTTCCGGCTCGGTGATCCGCTCCAGCACCGCCTGCTGGCGGTACTCCGGGTTGCGGTCCAGGACAGGCCGAACGGTCTCGAGGACCTCGTGCACGGCCTGGTGAAATTCCTTCTGTTCCGGGTCCCTCTGCTCGATCCGGGCAATGATGTCTTCCATGGGCTTTCTCCGTCCGGCGGCGACCGGCGCAGTTTCAGACAGGGGGTGGCACGCAACCGATCACGGTGACGCCTGCCGGCCGTCCCCGGCCGGAACCAGGATTCCTTCCGAGGAGAGACCATCCACCTTCAACGTCCATGGCTCCTCTGCCATGGCATGGACAATATACTGCTCCTGGCGGACAATTTCCAGCCCCAGCAGCCACTTCCAGTCGATAAACTCCTCCTCTTCCCGGTCAGCGATATCCGTCTGGTCGGTCACCATCAGGTACGGGATGCCGAGTGAGGTGATGTTCTGGAAGAAGTGGGTCCCCTGCGAGGCTTCGGCCCTGAGGCCCGCGTTCTGCAGCTCGATAATGGCGCCGACCCCGGAGATGTCCCCCCACTGGACCGGGATCCCCAGCCATGGATCCGCAGAGCCCCAGCGCCCCGGTCCGACCAGGAGATAGGGTCGGCCCTCCTTGTGCAGGCCGCGGTTGATCCGGCCGATCTCCCGCGCCATGCTCCTGGTGGCCGCGGACTCGAAACGGTGGGGATGGACAAAGACGATGTCCCGCATCCGGAACCGACCATGTCCCAGGGAGCGGCGGGAATGGATGACCGCCCGCTGCCGATCGGCCGGCCGGATATGGACCTCCAGCTTTTCGCTGCCCGTGACAATGGGCCGGATCTGCAGGAAGTAGAAGACCGATTGTTCGGGATCCCGCCGCAGGTCCACGGCGAACTCGATCTCGACCTCGCAGCCCATGCCTTCCCGGCCCAGCTGCTGCAGTTCCAGCAGCAATTCCGGCAGCGGGTAGACGCCGTACTTGAGCACCGGCGCAAAGGTGAGCACCTTCTGGCCCGGCAGGTCCGCGTCCCGGATCCGGTGCTCCTCCGGGATATATGTCGACGAGAGCATGCGCACCGGCTCCTCGTTCGCGGCATCGTCCAGGGCCCGCCGGCGCAGGTTGGCATTATCCATGACAAAGCGATCCGGATCCGAACAGTCCAGGCAGTAGAACCAGCGCTGGGCATTGGCCAGGATCTCGTCCACGGTGGAGAACTGGGGCAGGTTGCGCGGATAGGCCGGGCAGAACCGCAGGCTCTGCTCCCCTTCCACCACGGTCTTGCCAAAGCCCAGGGCGATGCGGGCGATCCCGTCCCCGGGCTGCATGGGGGCCACCGGATAGTAGTTGTACGACTGGACCACTCCCGAGATGGCGGGATAGAAGAAATCACCGTAGCGGCTGCCGGCGAGCTGCTGGATGATCACGGCCATGGAATCCTGCCGTGGCTGGCCGATGGAGCGGGAAAAGGCCCGCGGGCTGGCAAACCAGGTGGAGGCATAGACCAGTTTCACGGCCTGCACCAGGTGCTGGAGGCGCACCTCGAAATCCCGGGCGCTGTTGGCCAGCATGAAGGTGTTGTAAAGCCCGGCATAGGGCCTGAACTGGGCATCCTCGAGCATGCTGGAGGATCGGACCGAGAGGGGATAGTCGATCCGGGCCAGGAAACTGCGCAGGTCGGCCAGGAGCCAGTCCGGCATGTCGGCGGCCAGGAAACGGCGGGCGATGGACTCGTCGGGCTCGTCCTCGACCGGACGCAGGTGGTTGTGGTCGATGAAGTCGTCAAAACCGGTGTTGGTGATCACGCAGGTCCGGGGTATCCTGACCCGGTGGCGGGAGAGGGGGGAATCGGTGCGTTTTGCCAGGGTGAGCCGGGAGGCGATGAATGCGATTCCCCTGGCCTTGCCGCCCATGGACCCGCGGCCGATGCGAACGAAATCGGTGATCTCCGGGTCATAGTCTCGTTCTGAAAACTGGGCCACAACTCCCTCCTGTCGGATCCTGCGCAGGGCATGAACCTCGGCGATGATCTCCCTGCGCAACTCTTCGCCATCGGTGATCGCCACCACCCTGTCCTGGTGCAGACGCGCCGCCAGGCCCACCTCGGCCCTGGCCATGACCCAGTGGGAAAAATGGTTGTTGGCGGCGTGGTAGAGCAGGGAACGGAGCGGGACATCCTTCAGGCGCTCCTCGAACTCGCGCAGGCTTGCCGCCCGCCCGACCTCGGTGCCGTCGGGCAGACGGAAGACAAAGTCGCCGAATCCCAGGTAGCGGAGAAAAAAATCGTGGACCAGGTCGTCCAGGTTCCCGGCGTTCTTGTCCGCGAACACGGCCGGGATACGGCGGGCCGGCTTCTCGTTGCCGGTCCCGGTGCTCAGCATAAGCAGGGGCAGGTCGGCGGAGGTGGAGCGGATATAGCGCAGCAGGTCCAGGCCGGCGCGGTCCTGCATCCTGCCGGCCCGGGGAAAACGGGCATCGGACATGACACTGAAGATATAGGGCCGGTAGCGGTTGAACAGGGCCAGGGCCTCTTCATAGGTGGAGGCGGTCAGGATCTTGGGCCGGGCCCGCATCTTGAGCAGGCGGTGTTTTTCGTTGAGCCCTTCCTCCAGCACGGCCTGGGTCTGCTTGACCACCTCGCCATAGAGCATGGGCAGGAGGCTGGAACGATGCAGGGCCGAGTCCTCGACCAGGAGGATGACCCGGACCATGGCCCGCCTGGTGTCGAAATCCACGTTGCGCTGATCCTCGACACTCTTGACAATGGCGAGCAGGATGTCGGAATCGCAGCACCAGACATAGGTATTGTCGATGCAGGAGGCGTCGCCGTTTTCCTGCACCACCACCGCGTCCCGCACGGAATGGGACAGCAGGACCACGGGCAGGTCGCGGTGCCCCTCCTTGATCCTCCGGCCCAAGGTGCAGCCGTCCATGCCGCCCAGGTGGGGCATGGTGACCACCAGGTCAAAACGCTTCTGCTCCAGCAGGTCAAAGGCCTGGTCGGCGGTGGCGACCCAGGTGATGCGCGGCGGCTGGCTGAGATTGAGGCCATGGTACTCGTTGATGATCCGCGAGGCCATGCTGCCGTCTTCTTCCAGGATATAGGCGTCATAGGGGCTGGAGACCAGCAGGATCTCGCGCACCTTGAAGGCCATCAGCTCATGGAAGACCTTGAAATGGGGATCAAACTCCTCCGGATAACTGGTCGGCGCCGGCTGGATCACATGCACCGGAATCTCACTGTTTTCATAACTGTTCTCTTGGCTCCGTGGACCTGTGCGTTTGCCGTATGATACCACACCGCAAACAATAATGCTGCCCCGTCCATGGCAACACATCCCGGGGGTTGGATCCTGTTGGCTTGCAAGAGCCCGGCAAACCGCATCTTTGTTCCCTGTCCGGGTATATCACGTGAAGCCATCCTGCCACCGGTACCGCCCACCTGTGAGGGGGGAAACGGCCATACAGGGACGGAATGCCAGGATGTGATGGTGTCCCGGTGTCCTGTTTTCCTGGCAACCCCCGTTGATTCTGTTATAGTGGTTTCCTCACGGAAAACCATGCGGAAGTCGGCACAGGCACTCCCCGCTCTGCACGGTTGCGCCGGCCCGCATGGAGGGCCCGTGGCGAACCGGCACGCCTGCACAGGGCGGTGGCAGCCGTGCCAACCTGCAGCCTTGAGGATGTGGAAACAACGCGTTATACAATCCTGCGGCCAGGTACAACCACACCATCGTTTTTTCTCAACCCTGCCCTGTTCCCATGCCTGCTCCCGATGCCCCCCGGACCGTGCTTCTCTCCTCCGCGGCCTCGCCGTTGCGTGACCTGCCGGCCCTGCCCATGGCGTATGTCACGGCACTGAAACCCTGGTTCACCGGCCCGGTCCTGGAGGCAGGCTTCAGGCTGATCGTCCGGGATGCACTCCGCCATCTCCTGCTCTACCGGCAAATGGGAGGCGCGCTCTTCACCGACGACATCACCGCCACCGTCCGCATGGCCCAAGGCAACCGGAAACGGCCCTGGCTCTTCCGGGACGGCTGGTGTTCGCAGTGTCTCGGCCGGGAGCAGAGCATCCGCTGCCCGCACGTGGCCGCCCTGGCGATCTCCTGCCTGGTCGAAGAGGAGAATCGGCTCCGGCCGGCGGCCTTGCTCTTTCCGGGGTCGGCCTGGGAACGAATCGGCCGGTGGCTCTGCAATCACGGCCGGCAGACAGGCGATGCCATGCGCCTGGAGAAGCGTGCCGGGTACTACCTCCTGCAGGCGGGGGCGGAAGGCCTGCCCCGGGTCCGGGTCCGGCTCTCGGAACCTGCGGCCGCCGAGCTGGCCATGCTCCATCCCCGCCTGCCTGCCATGCCCCGGGTCCGGGATTCCCGGCTGATCCATCTCCGCGACCGGCTCAGGCAGGCCGAGGCCACGAAAAACGAACAGGCCATGAACGCGCGCGGACTGTCGAGCAACCGCCAGGTCATGGACGCATCCCTGTGGATGGACCTGATGCGGCTTTTCTTTTTCCAGGTCCCGGCCGGTGAGCTGATCCTGGACAGGCGGCAGAAGGAGGAATTCATCCTCACCCTGGCCGGGGCACGGCAGGCGATGTTTCGCCTGGTCCCGCCCCGGCAGCACACCTGGGAGCTCCTGCAGGGCCTTGATCTCGCCGATCCCGGGCCAGCCATGGCCAGGCAGTTCTCCCGGGTCCGGCTCCTGGACGACGGCTCCATCCGGGTCGATCACCTCTGCCGCCTCGACGACGGACGCGAACTGACCCTGGCTGAACTGGAAAAACACCGCTACGGCACCCGCTACCTGGTGGACGGTCATTTCGTCTGCCTGGAAAATGTTTCCATGGCCGAACGAATCCGGTGGGGGAAGCCACGCCAGGCCTCGCTGTTCGACCTGGCCGGGCCGGACAAGTGTTCCGATGACACCGGGTTCACCGTACCGCCGGAGCGAATCGAGGAATTTTGCACCGCCAACCGTGACAGCCTCCGCCTGGACCGGCACCAGGTGGACGAGGCCGTCCTGAAACTGCGTATCGTGGACCGGCCCGAGCGGCTGCTGGTCGAAATCTTCGAGGCGGACGACGACTGGTGCTACCTGGCCGGATGGTATGACCTGGGCAACCGGAAGATCCGCCTCCAGGACCTGCTGCAGGCTTCCGCACAGGGCCAAAAGATGCTGCCCGGCGCCACCAGCCTGCGCCTGGCCGGCTCTCCCCTCTCCTGGTTCCACCAGCTCGGCAAAGAGCGGATCCTGCCGGCCGAGGGCGACAGGCCGGAACGCATACGGCTGCGCCGCGACGAACTGCTGCTGCTCGAGGCCCAGGTGCAGACGGTCCTGCAGGAAGAGCAGCAGCGACTGGCCGCCATCCTCTCATCCATGGATCGGGAAGCGACTCCATCCCGTGACCGGATACCGGACCATCTCCGGGACTACCAGCGGCATGGCGTGCGCTGGCTCTACCGGCTGGCCAGGTACCGCCTGGGCGGCATTCTGGCCGACGACATGGGCCTGGGCAAGACCCACCAGGCCCTGGCCCTGGTCCGCCTGCTGGCCGAGGAAGAGCAAGCAAGCAGGTTCCTGGTCGTCTGCCCGGCCTCGGTCCTCTACCACTGGCCGGAAAAACAGAAAAAATTCTTTCCCGGCCTGGAGATGTCCGTCCACCACGGGTCGGGCCGCGACGGTGTGCTCCTGCGGTCGGCGCAGATCGTGGTCACCACCTATGGCATGCTGCGCGCCGACGCGGACCTGCTGGCCGACATCCCGTTCCGCCTGGTCCTGTTCGACGAGATGCAGTATCTGAAGAACAGGAACACCGCCGTGTACCAGGCCGCATCCCGGCTGCGGGCCGACGCGGTCATCGGCCTGACCGGAACGCCGGTGGAGAACCATGTCCGCGAGCTGGAACACCTGCTCGGGCTCTGCCTGCCCGCCCTTTTCCGCCATCCGGGCCTGCGCCGGCGGTTCAAGCAGGCGGAGAGCACGGAGGAGCGGCAGGAGCTGGCCAGGATCGTCTCGCCCTTCATCCTGCGCCGTACCAGGCAGCAGGTGCTGGGCGAACTGCCCGAGCGCAGCGAAGACATCCTGCTCTGCAACCTCTCCGACGACCAGGTGGCCGCCTACCGGCAGGTGGTGGAGCAGGCCCGTGGCCTGGTGGACGAGCTGCTGGCCGGAGAGGCGCTGGAGGATTACTCCCACATCCTGACCACCATCACCCGCCTCAAGCAGATCTGCAACCATCTCTGCCAGATCGAGGGCTGCACGGACTGGCGGCGGTACAGGAGCGGCAAGTGGGACGAATTCCGGGCCCTGCTGGGCCAGTGCCTGCAGGCCGGGCTCAAGGTGGTGGTCTTCAGCCAGTTCACCACCATGCTCGATATCATGGAGGCATGGCTTGCCGAGGAAGGCACGGGCCACATCGCCATCCGGGGCAATGTCCCGGCCCGGGAACGGGACAGGCGCATCCGGGCCTTCAACAGCAGGGAGGATCTGCAGGTCTGCTGTGCCAGCCTGCTGGCCGGCGGCACCGGCATCGACCTCACCGGCGCCCAGGTGGTCATCCACTACGACCGCTGGTGGAACCCGGCCCGGGAGGAGCAGGCAACCGCCCGTGTCCATCGCCTGGGCCAGCGCAGACCGGTCCAGGTCTACAGGCTGATCACCGTGGGCACCCTGGAAGAGAAGATCCACCGGATCATCGAGGAGAAACGGACCCTGGCCGCCGACCTGGTCCGGGAAGACGACGGCTCGATCCTGAAGCGGCTCAGTCGCGAGCACCTGGCCAGGCTGCTGCAGATGAACTGATCTCAGTGGCGGTCCTTCAGTTCCGCCGGGGTGTTGACGTTGCGCCAGGCCCTGCGCAGAACGGCCGGCGGCTGCGGGGTGCGGATGCCGTGGCGGCCGGCCAGCCTGCTGATGCGCAGCTCACCGGTCCGGGCCAGGACCTCGAGGTGGTTGCGGCAGCGGCAGTCATAGAAGGCCAGGAGCGGCTCCAGCCGCCCCCGCCCCTCCAGGTCGGGCAGCACGGCCCAGGTCCCGGGCGCGCGCTGCTCCAGGAGCCACTCCAGGGCAGGGGTCTGGATATCGGGCTGATCGCAGGCCGTGACCAGCCAGGAGACATCGGGCTGCCAGCGCATGACGGCCAGGATCCCGGCCATGGGACCGGCCAGGCCCGGCACGTCGGGAACCCTTGCCAGGCCGGCCAGGGACGAAGGTACCGTGCCGCTGCCGGCCAGGACCACCTCTTCGGTTACCGGGCTCAGCCTGGCCACCGTGGCCTCGAGCCAGGTCCGGCCATTCTCCTCGATGAGGTGCTTGGGAAAGCCCATCCGCCTGCTGCGGCCGCCGATGAGCACGCAGCCCCAGGGCGCCGGCCGGCGCACCTGCCTGGTCAGCCACTCCTCGATCCAGGCCAGCATGGCCGCGGGACGGGAATCGGGACGGGAAAAGACGGCCAGGATCTCGCCCCGGCCCGGCGGCGGATCGCCGAAACCGCTGCCGAGGAGCCAGACCTTGGGAACATCTGTCCGGGCGTGTCCCTCCACCAGGACAAGGTCGTAGCGACGGCAGAGCAGGACGAGACAGTCGGCAAGGCCCCGGTCGTCATGGTGCCAGCGGGAGAACCGCTCTTCGCCGAAAAGCGTGATGTCGGCACCGGCCCGGAACAGCCGGTCGCTGTCCTTGCCCGGCCGGTCGATCCGGACATTGTGGGCATCGTGCTTGACCACGGCCACCCGCAGGCCCCTGTTCCCAAGCATGGGCAGCAGGGCCTCGATGAGGGTGGTCTTGCCGGCGCCGCTGCAGCCGCAGATCCCCAGCACCGGAAGCCCCTGCAGCCGGGTCTTCCGGTCGGCGCCGTCCGCCGCCATCACCGGCCGTCCTCCAGGCGGGCGCTTTCGGGAAAGATCCCGGCCCGGCGGCCGCGACGCAGCAATTCGCTTACCGCCGCCAGCCCCTCTTCGCCAAGATCCAAAGAAAAATCGTTGACATAAAGATCAATATGGCTGCGGATCACTTCCTGGTCCAGCTCCCGGGCATGGCGCCGGATGTAGGCCATCCCGGCCCCGGGATCGGTGCGGGCGGCCAGGATGGATTCGCGGATGGCCCGCTCCATCTCCGGCACCACGGCAACGAGACTTTTCCTGACCGCTATACAGCCCAAAGGGATGGGCAGGCCTGTCTCCTCCTCCCACCACTGGCCAAGATCACGGACACAGTGCAGTCCCTGGCCACCATAGGTAAAACGGCCCTCGTGGATGATGACTCCGGCATCGACCCGCCCCGAGCGTACCGCGTCCATGATGGTATCAAAGCGCATCACCCCGGTCCGTCCGTGGCCAGGGGCGTACAGGGCCAGAAGCAGGGCGGCGGTGGTGAACCGGCCCGGCACGGCGATGGTCCAGCCGGCGGGATCTTCATGGGCCCGCTCCGGCACGGTCACCAGCAGGGGGCCGCATCCCCGGCCCAGGGCGGCGCCCGAGCGCAGCATCACGTACCGGTCCAGGACATGACCCAGGGCATGAAAGGAGAGCTTGCTGATATCGAGCCTGGCCTCCATGGCCCACCGGTTCAGTGTTTCCACGTCCTCCAGCACGGGCGGCGCAAGACGGATGCCCTCCGGTTCGACCCGGCCGTGGACCAGGGCATGGAAAATATAGGTATCGTTGGGACAGGGCGAATAGCCGATGGTCAGCTCAGTCATGGTACTGCTCCAGGTGCCGGGCGACCAGGGCGGCGGCCCTGCCGGCGGCACCACAGGCCCGGTCGAGCTGCCAGCCGGACGGATCGCGATCTTCAACCAGGTTGCTTATACAGCGGATCTCGAGACAGGGCAGGGAAAATTCCCAACAGACCCTGGCCACGGCCGCGCCCTCCATGTTCTCGCACAGCGCATGGTGGAGCCGGCCCAGCATGGCCCCGCGCGCCAGGGTCCCGGATGCGCAGTTGACCGTGACAAAGGCACCGCTCCTACAGGAGATGCCGTGTCCGGCGAGGATGCGCCGGCCGGCGGCCAGCAGGGTCGGAGCCAAGGTGAAGGCGGCAGGGGCCTCCAGGTGGGCGCTGAACTGTTCGATCTCCCCGTGCAGACAGATCCCGAAATCTCCCAGGACCTCGCTCTCGGCAAGACAAATATCCAGGAGATCCGCGGCCTGCTCCTGGCCGGGAAACCGGTAGGCGCCGGCCACACCGAAGTTGATCACGCCCCGGATTCTTTCCCGCTCTTTCTGCAGCCGGCGCATGAGGCGCAGGGTCGTCTCCATGGGGCCCACACCGGTCACCAGGAGCAGGTCTTCATCTCTCCCGGCGCAGTGGTTCCGGAAGGCATCCATCTCAAAGGTGGTGGCAGCGGTCAGCAGGTACATGGACGTTTTCGGCAGACAGAAAAAAACCGGGCGCAACAGGATGCCGGCGGCTCTCCCCTGCACGCCGGATGCGGGCAGGTGCGAAAACACCCGGCAGGTCCGCTCCCGGGGCTGGCCGGCAGATGCACTTCCGCGCTACTCTAAAATAGGTTATGCTGGTTTGCAACTGTTCACAGGAAATTCGCACCAGGCAACCCGGACCGATGGACGACGACTTTCAACTCTCAGCATACGACTACGACCTGCCGCCGGAGCGCATCGCCCAGCAGCCGGCGGTCCGTCGCGACCAGTCCCGCCTCATGGTGCTCGATGTCGGCAGCGACGCCCTGCAGCACCGCCGTTTCAGTGAAATAACCGACCTGCTGCGGCCCGGTGATCTCCTGGTCGTCAACAACACCCGCGTCTTTCCGGCCCGGCTGCTGGGCAGGAAGGACACGGGCGGCCGCGTGGAGATGCTGCTTCTGCACTATCCCGGCGAGACCGCACCCTGTCCGGATAATGCCGACTGGCGGGAGAGCCGGGTCCTCACCCTGGTCAGGAGCTCCAAGCGTCCCCGTCCCGGGGCCAGGCTCCTGTTCGGCGACCGGCTGCAGGCCGTGGTCGAGGAGCTGTGCGAAGACGGCAAGGTCGGCGTCCGGCTTCGGTACCGGCCCGGGGAAGGAGAAGACCTGGAGACTTTACTGTCTCGGCACGGCCAGATGCCGCTGCCGCCCTATATCAGGAGACCGGAGGGCTGCACCGGGGAGGACCGGGATCGGTACCAGACCCGCTATGCCCGGGAGACCGGGTCCGTGGCCGCGCCCACGGCCGGACTCCATTTCAGTGACACCCTGCTGGAGCGGATCCGGCAACAGGGCATAGCCACGGCCAGCGTCACCCTGCACGTGGGATACGGGACATTTGCCCCGGTGCGGACAAAAGATATCCGGCAGCATGCCATCCACAGTGAATATGTGCATGTGGGCCGGGAGGCCGCGGACACGATCAACCGGACCCGGGCAAGCGGTAACCGGGTGTGGGCCGTGGGCACAACCACGGTGCGGACCCTGGAGTTTGCCGCGGATGCAAACGGCCGGGTCCGGCCGGTCCGGGACTTCTGCGACATGTTCATCTATCCGGGCCACCGGTTCCGGGTGGTGGACAACCTGGTCACCAACTTCCACCTGCCGCGCTCCTCGCTGCTGTTTCTGGTCTCGGCCCTGGCCGGCCGGAACCGGATCCTGGCCAGCTACCAGGAGGCGATACGGCTTGGCTACCGGTTTTTCAGCTATGGCGACGCCATGGCCATCATCACCAGGAAATGATCCCTGTCATCTTCTGTTTTCCCCTGCGCACAATGCCGGTGTACGTTGTCCCGGGCACCCCGTCCCTGCATGGTAGCGCCGGCCCGCATCATAGAGGGCCTACCAACCGGCGCGCCTGTACGGATTCGGGGGACACCGGTACCAACGGACAGTTTTTGAGGATGCGAAAACGGGGTGTTATGAATCCTGTGCCCCGTTGCAATCCAAATTGGGCGATTTTCACTGGCCAACGGGTGCAACCCTCAATGTACAGGACAAAAAAAAACCGGCACGAGGCCGGTTTGCTACAGATCTGACAAGGGCCTGCCTTCCTGGATACCGGAATGGCTCAATACCGTCATCTGCCACCGCCCGGCCGCAACCGCACCAGGGGCCGGATCCGGCGACCCGCGAACTCAGGCAGAGGCCGGACACTGTTTGCAGGTTCCGTTCCCACCCTGACACGGAGGTGTCGACGTGGACTCCTTCTTGGCAGAACCATTGTCCTTCTTGGCCTTGCCATTACCATTGCCGTTTGACGGGCCGCTGTAGCCGTCGGCATACCAGCCGCCGCCCTTGAGATGAAACGAACTCCTGGAGATCAGCTTTTTTACCTTGCCGCCACACTCGGGGCATTCGTCAAGGGGATCGTCTGTAATCCTCTGCTGCACCTCAAAGACCTTTTCGCATTCTACACATTCATACTCGTAGACCGGCATAACAGCACCTCTTCAACCAACATGGTTGCCCCTTCACGGCGCAGCCATGACCAGATTTATGATGGACCAGCAAAAGGTCCGTCGATTAACATTTCGTTGATTTATCGTTGATCTTCCACCACCGCCCCTTGCATCGCCGAGGCTGACATATTATTTCCAGGTGGGATATCAACGGGATAAAGCCCATACCATGTTTCTCGTGAACACCATAAACAGAGCGACATGTCCGATCTCCGGGCCCATCCCCTGCCGCCAGGAGACGAATATTGCCCGCCCAGTCATGGCCGGGGATCACCTTTGCAACAGGTCCAAATTCCAACTGTTGACCTGCGCTTACCTTCGTTTTTCCCACCGGATGACTGTCGGACCGGGAAAATCAACCGCTTTTTTTTGATCCTGGTTTTTATGGCATCATCATGTACCTGATAACATACCGAAAAAGCATACGCTCCGGGAACGGACACCGGGAAACCGGAAAATCACCATAAAAAACAATAAATTATACATATATGCGTTATTGTTGCCACCTACAATAATACCGCCTCCGGCCGCTGTCAACCGAAGACGCCGGAGAAGACCCGGCTCAGACAGCTCATCGCAATACCGCAAACGGTCACCCGCGCCGGCCCGCATAACGGACCTGTAGCGAACCGGCCCACCTGCACAGATCCGGGGGCACCTGGGCTGATCTACCGCTTTGAGAACGCGAAAACAACAACTTATTGACCGGTTGACCAGTTACGACCGGACAAAGAAGGGGGCTGGTGAACATGTACCGTCGAACCGTGGCCGCCATGCAGAACCACGGCACCCGTCTTACCGGTACATCAGGATTCCGGACATGAATTTTATTTACTGATTAAAGAGTTGCACAATCTGGTGAACAACAGAGCGATCTCAACCTGAACCGACAAGATATTCTGAATATCGTGAAAACTGATGGGGGTCATCGCCAGACGAGAGGAACGGCTCCAGAACGACGAGAAAAGTAATGAAAATTTTTCTGGCAATCTTCAATAAAAAATTTGCATTGCGTTTCCAGGTACTCTATAGTTGCTTCAGTTCATATCGATGCTGTCGCTTCAAGGAAACTGTTCTTCTCTGACAGGAAGCAGGATCCTCCCGATGTCAGCGTAATATATGGCTGCTGGAAACCATTTATCATTAATTCTGATGAAACACTTTCTTTTACCTGAAACCAGAGCAGAAAAAAGATACCGTCCAGGCCATGAGCCATGCCGATACCCCGGTGGGAATCGGCCTGCAGCAGCAGAGTAAGACCAATCAAATATGTTCTTTTTCTACATTACAGACAGGAGAAACAAAAATGACAAAATCCCTAGTTGAGATGACAGCCGAGATCATCCAGTCACAGATCAGCACCAGAGAGATGTCCACCGACGAGATCAAGGCCGCTCTCCATGACACCTTTCAGACCCTCAAGGCCCTGCAGGAGAATGAACTCTCCGGTCAGGTCGGGGAAGGTGGCGAGAAGAAGCCCTTCATGGATCCCAAGCGCTCCATCCAGAAAAACAAGGTGGTCTGCCTCGAATGCGGTCAGGAATTCAAGATGCTCTCGCCCAAGCACCTCAAGTCCCACGACCTGACCCCCAAGGAGTACCGGAAAAAATATGGTTTTTCGGCCCGGCAGCCGCTGTGTGCCAAGTCCCTGTCCGAACGGCGTTCCAAGTCCGGCAAGGAACGCGGCCTGCCGGAAAACCTCCGCAAGGCCATTGCCGCCCGGTCCAAAAAGAAGAAATAACGCGACTCTCCACCGTTAACAGCACTGCCCATCCAATGGCAACAGCCCTGGCGGGATGCCCGGTCCCCAGGCCCGGGGTATCCCGCCGCTTTGCGCCTTCCCGGTCCGGCCCGGGCCTGGGATGAGCGTCCCGCCGAATTTCTCCGGCCACCGGGCGGCATTCCTGATCATCTTCTGCGGTTGCAAACAAGCAATCGACCAGGTAGTTTTCCTGTGAAGAGTTCCGGAAGCCCGGCCCTGACGGGCGGCCTTTTATTGGTATTTCCCTGAACAAATGATAGGAATTTTCGATTCCGGCGTCGGCGGCATGACCGTTGCCAGGGCCGTGGAACAGCTCTGCCCGGGCTTTCCCCTGGTCTACTTCGGCGATATCGCCAGGACGCCATACGGCTCCAAGAGCCCCGAGACCATCATCCGTTATTCGCTGCGCAACGCGGACTTTCTCCTGGCCCAGGGCTGCGAGCTGATCATCATTGCCTGCAACTCGGCCTCGAGCACAGCGGCCGACACGCTGCGCGGCCAGTACCGGGTGCCGGTCCTGGACGTGATAGAACCAGCGACCGCCAGGGCGGTGCAGGTGAGCAAAAACGGCAGGATAGGAGTCATCGGCACCCGGGCGACGGTGAAAAGCGGTGTATATGAAAAACGGATCCTGGCCATGGCACCGGAAAGCCGTGTCTTCAGCCAGCCATGCCCCCTGCTCGTGCCGCTGGTGGAGGAAGGATGGCTCAACCGGCGAGAAACCAAGATGATCCTGCGCAAATACCTGCATCCGTTGCGGACCAGGCAGATCGACACGCTGGTGCTGGGCTGCACCCACTATCCCCTGCTCTCCCCTCTGATCGGGCCGAGAATCGGACGCCGGGTGAGCATGATCGACTCCTCCATCGAGGTGGCCCGTTCCCTGAACGATTATCTCAGCCGCCATCCCGACCTGCGTGCGCGCCTGTACAGGCCCGGGGCAGAGAGCCGTTTCTTTGTCTCCGACTCCACCGAGGCCGTGCAGAAGCTGGCACATACCATATTCGGCCGGGCCATAACCCTGGAAAAAAACGATGTCTGATACCAAGCACCTCCCGAAAAAGCAATATCCTCTCTGCAACTCCGGAGAAAAAAAACCGATCCCGATCGCCCGCGCGGCCATGACGGCCCTGCTGCTTGTCCTGCTTATCGCCTTCCCGGTCTTGTCCGCAGCGGCCGCAGCGCCGGTGGACAGCAGTACCCCGAAACAACTGGTGACCATGCTCCAGGACAAGTACCGCCTGGTCACCAGCCTGCAATTCGATTTCAGCCAGGTGACGCGCAGCGGCGGCCGGGAGCGGCAGGGCCGCGGATATGCCGTTTTCCTGCGCCCGAAACAAACCGGCAGCAGCCAGGACGACGACCTGCCGGCTGCCGTGATACGCTGGAACTACACCGTCCCCGAGCGGCAGGTGATCCTCAACGACGGCAAGGAACTCTCGATCTACAACGTCAGGGAACGACAGCTCATCATCACCCCTGCCAGGCAACTGAACGCCGACATCACATACGCCTTTTTCGCCGGCACCAGGAACATCCTCGACGACTTCAAGGCCGCAGCACCCGATCCACGATTTGCCTTCTCCCTGGCCGACAGCCCCCTGCGTGCCGTCCGTCTCCTCCCCAGGACGCCGGATGCCCAGGTGAAGACCGTCCAGCTCTGGGTGGACGACGACCTGCTCATCCACCGCCTGGTCATTGAGGATTATTTCGATTCCATCACCGAGCTGACCTTCACCGATATCCGTCTCAACAGTGTGGATATCAATGATCCCGAACAGGTCCGGCGTATTGTCAACCTGCAACTGCAGCCAGGCACCGAGATTATCACCCGATGAACGAGAACAACGGATCGGCCGCACCGCCGCAACCCGGAGCGGGAGTACCATGCACGTAACCCTTGTCTCCATGCCCTGGGCGATCTTCAATCGTCCATCCATCCAGCTCGGCACGCTGAAAGGCTATCTCTGTTCCCGGCCGGACAGGATCA
>DRKI01000128.1 GCA_011051875.1 Desulfobulbus sp.
TCAGCCCGGGGGCCAGTTCATGTTCCTGCCACCCAGGATATGCATGTGGATGTGGAACACGGTCTGGCCGGCCTGCTCGCCGTTGTTGAAGACCACCCGGTAGTGGTCGATCCCTTCCTTGCGGGCGATCTCGTTTCCCTTGCGCATCATCCTGCCGATGAGCTGTTCCTCGGCCTCGGTGATGGCGGCGGGACCGCTGAAGTGTTTCTTGGGGATCACCAGGAAGTGGACCGGCGCCTGGGGCGATATGTCCCTGAAGGCCAGGATGTCGTCATCCTCGTACAGCTTGTCCGCCGGGATCTCGCCGCGCGCGATCTTGCAGAAAAGGCAGTTGTCGGACATGTTGACTCCTTGCAATAAAAAGTTTATGGAAACTGGTTTCGGGTTGTGGCAGTGTTATCACTGCGAGTTGTTGAAAACAATGCAGGGCACCTGCTGAGGGGGCTCCCTGGCATCCAGCATGGAATTTACCAGCAGTCGGGTCGGGAATCAACGGGATTGTCCCTTGCCGGGGACAAGGTCGAGGACCAGGACGTCGTTTGCAGCGGTGATGGCCACGGGATGCACGTTGATCGGAACCACCTGGCCGCCGATCCTGAAGCGCAGGGGTTGCAGGTGGGCCAGGTTCACGGGGTATTCCCTGCTGGCCAGCGAGGCGAGCAGCCGGCCCACGGTCGCGGCGGGATCGGCACCCTGGCCGGCGGGCGGAAAGCGGGGGGTCAGGTAGAGGATCCTGTCGGCCGGGTCGAAACGGAGCCGGACGTCGCAGCGCATGGGCATCCGGACCTGGCCCAGCTTGAGGCGGAAGTCCTGGCCGGCCACCCGGGTGTTCACGGACAGGTCATGGCCGGAAACCATGGTCTTGAGCGAGATGATGCTGTCGTGGATGCGCAGGCTGTCTATGGACTCGATGGTCAGCGTGCCCCGGGCATGGTTGCTGTCCAGGGGCAGGGGCAGAGGCAGGATATCGGCCAGGGCCTGCCTGAGCGCGTCCGCAGGCAGGGTGAGGGTGATCCGGTCCGAGGCCGCCGCCGCGTGCAGAGGCAGGGCCGCGGTCACCAGGGTGAGCAGGATCAGAAAAGGAAGGGACCGCTTGAACATGGCAAATCTCCGGATTGGTATCATCAGGGCAGGGACCGGTCCGCGGGGCACGGCAACCAGCCTGCCATTGCCCGCGGCCCGATGTCCTGCTGCATCGGGTCGTGTCATTCTACCCCTTTTGCCGGTGAGCGCAAGGGCCTGTCATGAACATGGACGGGCCGGTCGCCGGGCCGGCCATGCAAACCGGCCGGAATGAAGAACAGGCAGGATGCCGATCCCGGTGTTCCGGAGCCGTCCGTCCGCCTGGTGGTGAAACACCGCTGCACCATGGTCGGGGCCCCGGCCCGGTTGCGAGAGGCCATCTGCGACCAGCTCACCATTGACAATCCCAGGTACCTGGACGCGAAACGCTTCGGCCGATGGATCGGTAAAGATCTCAAGGCCAAGCTCCGGTTTTTCGAGCAGGAGGACGATACCCTGGTCTTCCCGCGCGGGTTTGCCAACCGGGCGTTCCTGCTCTGCCGCGAGCTGACCGGCTGCGACCCGGAGATCATCGACCGGCGCCGGCTCCTGGAAGAGAACCGGTTTTCCTTCCAGGGCAGCCTGCGGCCCTACCAGCAGGAGGCGGTGGCGGCCATGCTCGGACGTTCCTTCGGCGTGCTCGAGGCCGGGACCGGTTCCGGCAAGACCGTGATGGCCCTGAAGATCATCGCCGAGCGGCGTCAGCCGGCCATGGTCATTGTCCATTCCCGGGAGCTGCTCCACCAGTGGCGTGAGCGTATTGCCCAGTTCCTGGATATCGAAGCCGGCCAGGTGGGGGACGGCCGGTTCGAGCTGCGGCCGGTGACCGTTGCCATTGTCAACTCGGCCCGCAACCGGATCCAGGGGTTGCCCGGGCATTTCGGGCATATCGTGGTTGACGAGTGCCACCGGGTCCCGGCCAGTCTCTTCACCGACGTGGTCAGCCATTTCGACTGCTTCTACATGCTGGGCCTGTCGGCCACGGCCTTTCGGCGGGAAGACGGCATGACCCGCCTGATCTATACCTATATGGGCGACAGGGTGCACCGGGTCGATCCCCGCCTGCTGACAGAGAGCGGCGCCGTGGTACGGCCGCGCCTGATCAGGAAGGAGACCGGGTTTACCTGCCGGTTTGGCGGCGACTATCCCCGCCTCATCAAGAACCTGGTCCGGGACGGGGAGCGCAACCGACAGATCGCCGCTGATGTGGCGGCCCTGCTCGACTCAGGCCGCGAAGGCACCGTGCTGCTGGTCTCGGACCGGGTGCTCCACTGTGAACTGCTGCAGCGGCAGCTTGCCGCGCTGGGCGTGGAAGGGGTCCTGCTGACCGGAAGGATGCCGGCCGAGCTGCGGGCAAAGGTGGTGGAGCGGGTGCGTGGCGGCGGGGTCAGGGTACTGATCTCCACCCTGCAGCTCATCAGCGAGGGATTCGACTGCCCGGGCCTGAGCACCCTGGTCCTGGCCACGCCCATCAAGTTCGAGGGACGGCTGCAGCAGGTGGTGGGCAGGATCATGCGGCCGGCCCGGGGCAAGGAGGCACTGGTCCTGGATTACGCGGATGTCCTGGTGCCGGTGCTGCGCCGCAGCGCCGAGGCGCGGCAGCGGTTTTTTGATCGCTGGTTCATGGTGTAACGCCCGGGGCTTTCGTCCTGCCAGCCGGTCTCCCGGCCGCCGGCTGCAGGGATGCCGGCAAAAAACCGGTGGCAAGGGCGGTGAGCGGTCTGTTTGCGCATCTTTTGTCAATCTCCTTGTCTTTTTGTCGTTTCCCCTGTACAGTCTGCTGTTTTTCATGTCCCGTTTTTTCCCGGACCGGATGACTGCGCCTGCACGAGATGGCAGTGTTCGCGTCCGGGCGTATTGTTTTTATGGCCCTGGCCGGGCCCATATTTCGGAGAGTTATGAAGCAGGAACAGGAAAAGATACGCAACGTGGCCATCATTGCCCACGTTGATCACGGCAAGACCACCCTGGTCGACCAGCTCTTCCGCCAGAGCGGTATGTTCCGTGACAACCAGCAGGTTGCCGAGCGGCTGATGGATTCCATGGACCTGGAGCGGGAGAGGGGCATCACCATTGCCTCCAAGAATGGCTCCTATACCTATAATGGTTTTCGGATCAACATCATCGACACCCCCGGCCATGCCGACTTCGGCGGCCAGGTGGAGCGGGTGCTGCGCATGGCTGACGGCGCGGTTCTGCTGGTGGACGCCCAGGAAGGCCCCATGCCCCAGACCTTTTTCGTGGTCAAGAAGGCCCTGGCCGCGGACCTGCCCATCCTGGTGGTGGTCAACAAGATCGATAAGCCGGCCGCCCGCTGCGACTGGGTGGTGGACCAGGTCTTCGACCTGCTGGTCCGGCTCGACGCACCCGACGAGATCCTGGATTTTCCCGTGGTCTATGCCTCGGCCAAGGCCGGCTACGCCATCCGCGAGCCCGATGAAGAGGTGACGCCCGGGACCGGCATGGACGTGGTCTCGGAGATGATCGTTAACCACGTGCCGCCGCCGGCCGGCGACCCGGATGCGCCCCTGCAGCTCCAGATCAACACCATCGACTATTCCCCCTATCTTGGCCGGCTGGGAATCGGCAAGCTGGTCAACGGCCGGATCAGCCTCAATCGCAACGTGGCCGTGGTCCGCAGGGACGGCTCGGTGGCGCCGGTGCGGATCAACAAGATCTTCGCCTTTGCCGGTGACCAGCAGGTGCCGGTGGAAAGTGCCGCGGCGGGTGATATCGTGGCCGTGGCCGGCATGGAGGATGTGACGGTGGGCGTCACCTTCACCGATCCCGACGATCCCCGGCCCCTGCCGCTCATCGAGATCGATCCGCCCACCATCTCCATGAACTTCATCCCCAACGACTCGCCCTTTGCCGGCCAGGACGGCAAGTTCGTCACCTCGCGCCACCTGGAGGAGCGGTTGCACCGCGAGACCCTGGCCGACGTGGCCCTGCAGGTGGAGCCGCTCACCGAGGGCGTGGGCTTCCGGGTCGCCGGCCGCGGTGAACTCCATCTCTCCATCCTGATCGAGAAGATGCGGCGCGAGGGCTACGAGTTCCAGGTCACCCGTCCCCACGTCATCATGCGCGAGGAGAACGGCCGGACCGTGGAACCCTACGAAGAGCTGACCGTGGACGTGGATGAGCAGTTCCAGGGCGTGGTGATCGAGAAGCTGGGCAAGGTCAAGGGCGTGCTCCTGGATATGCAGGTGGAGAACTCCATGGCCCGCATGAAGTTCAAGGTCCCCACCCGCGGCCTGCTCGGCTACCGCTCCGAGTTCATGACCGATACCCGCGGCATGGGGGTGATGAACTATGTCTTTGCCGAGTGGGGGCCCCATGCCGGGGAGATCCAGAACCGTATCAACGGCGTGATGGTGGTCAAGCAGCCGTGCACAACCGTGGCCTATGCCCTGTTCAATCTCCAGGACCGGGGCAGGCTGTTCGTGGGCCCGGGCGTGGAGACCTACCAGGGCCAGATCATCGGCGAGCACTGCCGGCCCGCCGACCTGGTCGTCAACCCGGCCAAGGGCAAGAAGCTGACCAACATGCGGGCCTCGGGCTCCGACGAGGCGGTTATCCTGACACCGCCGGTTGACATGAGCCTGGAAGACTGCATATCGTATATCAATGACGACGAGCTGGTGGAGATCACCCCCAGGGCCATCCGGCTGCGCAAGCGGCAGGGCGTGAAGCTCAGGGCCTAGCCCGCATGGGCACAGGTTCCACGGCAGGATGAATACACCATGTCGCCAATGGTCCGGCGCCAGTATCCGGGCCGGGGAATCACTGCTCCGCCGGTCCGGCCGGGAAGGGCGCGGCTGGCGGAGAGTCGTTCGGACAAGAGAGGTAGCCGATGAAAGATTTTTTTCTCCTTGCAGTGGCGCTGCTGGCCGGTATCGTCTCCTTCATCCTGATCCTGCGCCGGTCCGGCAGCGACTGCATGCCCTGACTGCTCATGTACGGCTCCATAGGTGTGGGGCTCCTTGTGTACACGGTCCTGAAGGCGCTGTTCTGACCGTTCAGTAGATCTTGTCAAAGTAGTCGGCAAGGATACGCGCGTGATCGAAGACCAGCGGCGGCAGGTTGTCCCGGGTGAAGATAGCGGCCTCGGCGGCATCATCGGCCCCCCGGGGGCTGCCCTGGGCCGTGGCGATGAAGACCGTTGATGCCGTGTGCTGGCGCGGGTCGCGGTCAGGGTCGGAGTAGGTGTGGAACTGCCGGACCAGGCGCACGTCAAGGCCGGTCTCCTCCCGTGCCTCACGCACGGCAGCCTCTTCGAACGATTCCCCGTAGTCCACGAATCCGCCCGGCAGGGCCCAGCCATGGGGCGGGTTTTTCCGTTTGATGAGCACGATGCCACCGCCGGTCTCGATGATGATATCGACGGTGGGCACCGGATTTCTGTACACGGGGATCTCGGCCCCGCAGTGTGGACATCGCATGGCTGACCTCTCAACAGAAGACAGATCGGATTGCGCCTGCGGCAATGATGTTCTGTCTCCGCTGTTCGCGTAACCCGGACAGAAGCAGACAGGCAATACGTCAGAGGCAGAGCGCCCGGATTTCGCGCCAGCAGCTGACCGTGGGCAGGCCGTGTCCGTTGCGGTTCCAGGGCTGGGCATACACGATGGGCCGGATGCCCGCTTCTGCCAGTTGCAGGCAGGTCTCGGCCCGGTCGTCGATGAAGTGGGTCAGGCGGTGGTCCAGGATGTGCCGGGGTTTGTCGTCATGGGCGCCCATGGCCACGATGCGGATTCGGGGCAGGGTGGAGGGCGGCAGGACCGTCCGCATCCAGGCACGCACCGGTTCAGGCTCGGGCCGGGCCGTGACCACGGTCACCGGCGCCACCTCGCTCAGTTCGCCCAGGACCTCCACCGCGTCCGGCATGGGCTTGAGTCCAGTCGCCACCGAGTCGAGGAGCACCTCCATGAAGATGGCGCGGATGATATCCGCCTCCATGTCAAGACACTCTTCCACTGCAAAGCAGGTGATGTCCTCGAGCCGGATATCGCAGCGGTTGTACTTTTCGCAGGCCAGCCGCAGGAAGGCCTCGGCCGTGTCGGCGATCACGCCGTCAAAGTCGAAACCGAGCCTGGCAGGATCGATTTTTCCGTACAGGTCAGGCACCATAGCGGCTATCGCGGCAAAGAAAAGAGACCGGTGCCGCCGGGCAGGCCGCCGGCACCGGTGCGGAAGGGCCGGGTGGTTCTACTTGACCTCGGCGTCCTCGATGATGGCGTCGTACTTGTAGCCTGCGCCGAAATCTTTTTTGGCATGCAGGGTGCCCTCCACCACCACCACGGAGCCCACCTTCGGATCGGCCTGGGTGGTGACCACCAGGTCATGGGTGTTCTTGAGCGGGTTGCCGGAGCCGTCCTGCAGGTGGACCCAGTTCTTGCCCATGATCATGTGCGAGACCTTCATCACCTGGCCGCGGACCCGGACCTTTTTGCCGTTGAGCTGGTCGGCCTGGTCAAAGCACTCTCCCACGGTATAGGCATTCTCACCCTTGGCCTTGTCCACCGTGATGTCGGCGGACGGCACGATGGCCCCGGCCGAGCCGCTGGGGTTGGCAGCACTGCCGGCCATTGCCGCGCCCATGCCGGCTCCCATGCCTGCCCCCATGCCGCCGTGGGGTGATGCGGCGCCTTCCGCCTGCAGGGCATCGGCAAAACTCTCGCCGCCTCCACCCATCGCGCCGTGCGGAGCGGCCTGGATCCTGCCTTCACCGCCCAGGCCGGAGGAGAAGACGATCTTGTCAAAGGTGCGTTTCAGGGTCTTGGACTGGAAGTTGGTCATCTCCATCCCCGGATTGCAGACCACCTCCTGGCCCACTTTGACCTGGCTTTCGGGGATGGCGACCCAGACCTTGCCCTGGTCCGTGTCCACCTGCAGGTAGGTGTAGCCGGCGGCATTGATGGTCTGCATCACCTTGCCCTTGACCGGTTTGCCGTTCAGGTCTGCCTGGACCGTGGCAGCGTCGCCCTTCTGCTCCGCGCCGGCCGCGGCCAGGGCCGGACCGCCCAGCATGAGGAGAAGAGCTGCACTGATAATGAGAAAACGCGATTGCTGCATGGAAAATCTCCCTGTTAAGTTCGTGGTAAACGGACTGCTCCGGCCCTGGCTGGCAGGCCGGGACAGCCGACGAGAAAACATATAAGAGGTTGACCGCCGGCTGTCAACCGTTGGTGCCGGTTCCATGGCAATCCGCCGGAGCCGGTTGGCAGGTCAGTGCTCCAGGTGGGAGCGGATGGCCTCGGCCCAGACCGCGTAGCCGCGGCTGCTCAGGTGGATGTTGTCATCCAGGAAACAGGGGCGGCCGCCGGGCGGGCACTGGTCGGTGAACGGGGCCACAAGGTCCAGGAACTCGCAGCCCGTGGCACGGGCTACTTCCAGCAACTGCCGGTTGGCCGTCCCGATCCGCTCCCCGGCCAGCCAGTCGAGGCGCATGGGCGCCATGGAGTGGAGGATGACCGGCGTCCCCGGGCAGAGCTCCCGCACCCGCGGCAGCATGGTCTTGAGGATCATGGGAAAGCAGGGGTCCTCCATGAGCAGGTTGTTGGTCCCGGACATGATCAGGATCCGGTCCGGGTCCGGGACCGCCGCCAGCTCGGCCGGGATCCGGGCGGCCAGCTCTTCCACCCGTTCCCCGGCCCGGCCCCTGTTGATCACCCTGTATCCGGGCAGCAACCTGTCCCAGTCTCCCCATTCCACCAGGGAATCACCCAGAAAAAGCAGGCTGAGTTCATGGGATGTGCTCATCTTGTTTCCTTTTCCTGTTCTGTTCTGCGCCTGGACTGGAGCACGATGCAGGCCATGGCGGCAACCGGAACCCGGGCGCCGCAGGCCACGGTGGCCGCCCTGCCGATCTCGACAAAGTCCCGGGGCGCCGCGACCCCGGTGTCGATGATCTTCTTCCAGCAGCGCTCCCTGTGCCGGTCCGGCGGGGGCGGCACGGTAAAGATGGCCTCCTGTTCCCTGTGGCCGTTGAGCATGACAAAGAAGTCGTCGTCCTCGCCCTCGGGGATGCCTGAGCCGTTCAACGTAAAGGCCAGGGTGTGGCAGTCCGGGGACCAGTCCTGCTCGCCCGGCTGCAGCCCCTGCCAGGTGATCTCCTCCAGGTGGGCGGGCAGCTCGTCGGCGGTGCGGGTCAGGAAGAACTCGTCCCGGCGGAAGACGGGATGGCTCCTGCGCAGGGCGATCAGCATGCGGAAGAAGCGCAGCAGGTGGCGCTTCTGCCTGGCCAGCCGCCAGTTGATCCAGCTGATCTCGTTGTCCTGGCACCAGGCATTGTTGTTGCCCTGCTGGCTGCGGCCGAACTCGTCGCCGGCCACCATCATGGGCACGCCCTGGGAGAGAAAGAGGATCACGGCCATGGTCCGCATCCGGCGCAGCCGCATCTGCAGGATCCTGGGGTTGCGGGTGGGCCCCTCGACGCCGCTGTTCCAGCTCAGGTTGTTGTTGTCGCCGTCCCGGTTGTCCTCGCCGTTGGCCAGGTTGTGTTTCTCGTTGTAGCTGACCAGGTCGGCCAGGGTGAAGCCGTCGTGGCTGGTGATGAAGTTGATGGAGTTGCAGGGCCTGCGGCCGGAGTGCTGGTAGAGATCGGAGCTGCCCGCGA
>DRKI01000129.1 GCA_011051875.1 Desulfobulbus sp.
CAAACTGCTTGATTCCGATGGAGCTTCCAATAATGGATTTGCCTACAGCGTCGCTGTCAGCGGTGATATTCTGGTCATAGGTCGTATCAGCTTCCTTCATGGCAAAGTAAATATTTTTCAATACAGTACCACATCCAATCAGTACGAACAGGTAGCACAATTGATACCATCCGATATATCAACCGGAGATTTTTTTGGTATAACTGTCGCTATCAGCGGGAATACCATCGTCGTTGGAGCATCAGGGGATGAAAATAAGACAGGTTCCGCCTATGTCTTTGTGGAGCCTGCCGGCGGCTGGCGCGGCACATTAAAAGAAAATGCAAAACTTTCAGCCTCTGACGCCTTTGTAGGAAATGAGTTTGGCAGGAGTGTTGCCATCAGTGGCGACACCGTTGTAGTTGGCTCCCTTGGAGATCAATATAACTCCGGACAGGTGTATATTTTCTGCAAACCGGCCGGGGGATGGAGCGGAAATTTGCTGGAACAAGCCATATTTATCCCGTCAGACCCTCAACATTTCAATATTTTTGGCCACAGTGTCGCCATTAGCGGTGATACAGTCGTTGCGGGAGCTCCCGATGCCGCTGGATCAACCGGAGGTTCAGTCTACATTTTGGAAAAACCGGTCGGCGGCTGGAACGGTACACTTACGGAAACAGCGAAACTTTCGGCCTCGGATGCTGACCCCGGAGCTGGATTAGGCAACAGCGTGGACTTTACCGGTGACACTCTCGTTGTTGGCGCAGATGATAATAGCGATATTGGTTCGGCCTATGTTTACGTCAAGCCAGCCGGGGGATGGCAGAATATGTCGGAAGATGCGAAACTCACCCCTTCGGATGGATCCTCAGATGACAAGTTTGGCACAAGTGTCGCCATCAGTGGCGATACTATCGTCGTGGGAGCCGCTTGGGATGACAGTAAGACCGGTTCCGCTTATATCTTTGTGAAACCTGCCGGCGGCTGGAGTGGCACGTTGATAGAAACATCCAAACTCAAAGCCCCGGATGCTTCACCTGGTGATAGCTTCGGATACAGTATCGCTGTCGGCGACGACATGGTTCTTGTTGGGGCACCCTTTGCTGACGACCTGGGATCCGATTCGGGTTCGGCCTATATTTATCGACCGACGATAGTCACAGACATCCCGGAGCATAAGAAAATCGCCATAGATATAAAAGCCATTGATCCAAATCCCGGAGATATCATCACCTACAGCCTGGACAGCAGCGAAGACAGTGATAATTTCGTTATTAACCACGGAAACGGGGTCATCCGTTTTGTGCAGGTCCCGGATTATGAACAGCCCCGTGACAGCAACCTTGACAACACATACAAGCTTCTTGTCTCTGTGCACGATGATTTTGGAGAAAGCAGCTTCAATCCATTATGGGTACGGGTAACTGATCTTGAATACGAAGGACCGACTCCAAATCCAAGAGCCTTCAAGGAACAGCAAAATGTCCGAGGGACGACCACCGTGAGTGATGATAATTGTGGTTACAGTGTCGCTCTCAGTGGTGATACACTGGTCATTGCCGCGCCCTTTAACGATTATACAGGGCAAGACTCGGGGATTGCATATGTTTTCCAATATAGCCACTCTCTGAAACGATACCGGCAGGTCGCGAGACTGACACCATCCGATGGATCGGCGTATGATTATTTTGGAAACAGTGTCGCCATAGACGGTAATACCGTGGTGGTAGGTGCATATGGTGATGACGATTCCGGCAGCACCTCCGGTTCCGCCTACCTGTTCAGCCGTCCAGCCAACGGGTGGAGCAGTATGCATGAAAGCGCCAAGCTGACAGCATCGGATGCGACCGGTGGGGATCATTTTGGCTACAGTGTTGCCATAGACGGTGATACCGTGGTGGTGGGCGCATATGGTGATGGTGATTTCGGTATCTCCTCCGGTTCAGCGTATCTGTTCAGCAAACCTGCCGGTGGTTGGGTCGGCCCTGTTCATGAAAGTGCCAAGTTGACACCTTCAGATGGCGAGGCCTATGACTATTTTGGCTACAGTGTTGCCATAGACGGGAACACCGTGGTGGTGGGTGCATATGGTGATGGTGATTTCGGCATCTTCTCCGGCTCAGCGTATCTGTTCAGCAAACCTGCCGGTGGTTGGGTCGGTCCTGTCCATGAAAGCGCCAAGTTGACATCTTCAGATGGCGCGGCTTATGACTATTTTGGCTACAATGTCGCCATAGATGGTGATACCGTGGTGGTGGGTGCATATGGTGATGACGATTCCGGCGATGCCTCCGGTTCGGTCTATCTGTTCAGGCGGCCGGACAGTGGCTGGAAGAGTATGATGGAAAGCGCCAAGCTGATACCATCAGATGGCGCGGCTTACGACTATTTTGGCTACAGAGTCGCCATAGATGGTGATACCGTGGTGGTGGGCGCGTATGGTGATGATGATTCCGGCGATGCCTCCGGTTCGGCCTACCTGTTCAGCAGACCTTTCGGGGGATGGACCCGCGGGCATCAGAATGCCAGGCTCTCGGCTGCGGATGGGGAGGCACACGATTTTTTTGGCTCGAGTGTTGCTGTTAGCGGTAATACGGTTGTGATCGGGGCCAAAGGAGACAAGGAAAGAGGAACTGGTTCCGGTTCCGCATACATCTTCCAAGCAGAGAGTCATAGCATTCTCTATCTGTCTTTGCCGGCCATCTTAAGGGCTGGAGTTGGGAAAAAGAAGTGACAGATTACCTCGAAAAATTACTCTCTTGACCTATCACCGTGCGAGGTCGGGGTTTTGCTTGATCCTGTTGGAGCCGTAAAGATTTACATGTAACGTCCCGCTAGTTCGTGAAGGCGGGCTTGGGTGGCCAGGCGTGTCTGCGGATCCGGAGGTGGTGCCCATACCGGCTCACCAGATGAGATATTCCTCAAAAACGGCTGGCTGCAGACCATGCAACAAGGTCATGTCAGGGCAGGAAACAACGGGACAGGCCCTGCACCTTGCCGACAGGGGAACATTTTTCATGAGACATACATCCGGTCAAGGCCGGCGAACATCCGGACGCGGGTCTCATTGAAGCGGTTCAACTTTTCCCTGGCCTCGCTGAACTTCTGGTCGTTGACAGCGGCCACAATCTCACGGGCAAGATCGTGAACCAGGCGGTGGAGCTGTTCCACCTCGCGGAAATGCCTGTCCTCTGCCATTGCCTGTCCTTCGGGGCTGTGAATCCAGCGACCGAAGTCGCACTCATGGGCTGCGGTGACCTGGGACGGCTCAAGCTGCCGTTCTCCCTTGACCACCTGTGCCAGTCTCTCCTTCCAGGCCATGTGGGCCTGCTTGACTGACTCGATGTCAAACTTGACCGTACCAAGTTTCAGCCGGGCCACGGTGTTCTTCATGGCATCGGCAATGGCGTTGAGTTCCTGGACATTTGCCCGGACCTCCTCGCCGTCGGCAGCCGACTGGAAGGCCAGTCGGCTGACCATTGTGATATCGCCGGCAACTTCTCCTGCCACGGTCGAGGTCTGGGCCACGTTTTCGTTCACCTCCCGGATGGCCTCCGAGGCCTGGCTGATATTTGTGCCGATCTCCCGCGAGGTGACGGTCTGTTCCTCAACCGCCGAGGCGATTCCTGTCACCGTATCATTGATCTCACTGATTATGCCAGAGATCTGATTGATTTCGTGAACAGTGGTGCTGCTGGTATCCTGAATGCCCTCGATACGCTGCCGGATCTCCAGTGTGGCGTCAACGGTCTGCCTGGCCAACTCCTTGATCTCGTTGGCCACAACGGCAAATCCCTTGCCTGCCTCGCCGGCCCGGGCCGCCTCGATGGTGGCATTCAGGGCCAGCAGGTTGGTCTGGGCGGAGATTTCGCTGATCACCTCAGTCACCTTTGAAATCTCCCTCGCCGCCTTGCCAAGCTGGTCGACATTATCCAGGGCTGAGCCCGACTGGGCCACGGCCCTGCCGGTAATCTCCCGGGCCCGGTCGGCACGGCGGGCGATCTCCTGAACCGTATTGCCCATCTCCTCCATGGCCGTGGCCACAACATTCATGTTGACCGACGTCTCCTCCACGGCCGCGGCCACGGAATTCATGTTGGCGCTCATTTCCTCGGTGGCGGCCGCCACCAGGGAGGACTTGTCCGATGTGGTGTCCGCATTGACGACCATGGATTTTGACACGGAATTCAAATCGGCTGCCGTCATCCGCAGACCGGCCGCATCCCTGTTGATGGCGAGAAAATCTCTCCGCAGGTCGGTACGGAGCCTGTTGACGGCATTGGCCAGGCGGCCGAATTCATCCCGCTGATTTATCTCCAGAGTCCTGGAAAAATCGCCTTTCCCCAATGTCTCGGTAAAAGCGATGGTCTTGTTGATGAGGCGTGAGAAGATTGTGGCGAGCAGAAAACTGATCCCCACGGCAACAACAGCGGCCCCGACAGTGACCGCCAACAGCAGCCGATCACCGGTGGTGATGGTTTCGTTGGTCTTGACACTGATCAGGTTGATATCCCGTTCGATGAGCTTTTCCAGGTTCTCCAGATCCTGGAACAGGAGAACCGCTTCCCGATCCACCCCCTCATCCAGCCCGCTCAGGTCAGCGATGGCGACCTGTTGCCCGGAGAGCCGTTTTCTGACCAAGGTCACCGCTCTGCTGGCCTCCGGGGCGATCTTCTGGAAAAAGACCCGGCGGGCATGATCCACGGCGGCCCGCTGGTCAGGATCCTGCAGGGCGGCCATGGGCGTGTCACCCCCACGGCCCTCAAGGAGAGCCTTGAAAAAACGGTTCGCCTCGGCATGGTTGGCACTCATCTGCCGCTCCAGTTCCCGGAGCTCGTCGGGCGACGTCGCAAAAAGAATGTCCATCAGGATCCGCTGTTCCCGCAACACCGAAACCTTGATTTCGTTAGCGGCATCGACCACAGGAAAGAGGGTATCCAGCCGATGAACCTGATCGATGATCCGCTGCATTCCGATATGGCCGACAGCTCCGATAAGGAGCATCATCACCAAAACCACGGCAAAGGCCAGTAACTGCTTAGCAAAAAACGGCAGGTCCTTCAGCATCATGTTCCTCCCCTTGTTAGATTGAACCTATCAGCCCCGGTGAACCCCCTGTCGTCGGCAGGCAGGTGTACAGCCTTAGGGATTGGGAAGCCGAATGGACTGACAGAGAAAAGGCGACCCGGGAAAGGGCCAAAGACCACGGTACTGACCGGCAGAAGATGACCCTCCTGTGACATTTTGCCATAGGCCGGCCTGGACAATCAAAAAAAATTGTTGCGGCAGTAGGAAAAAACGGAAAAATCAGAATTGATCACACAGCTGCAGGCTCTCGCTGGCAAGCCGCATATGTTCTTTTTCGGCCTGGGCAATGACCAGGAAAGGATCCTCCATGTCGCTCCCCGAGAAACGATGGGCCATGCCCCTGTACAGGTCATAGGCGGCCAGCTCGATGGCCAGTGACATCTCGACGATCTCGATGCACCCGTCTTCAGCCGTCTCTTCCAGGCGGGCGAGCATGTCGGCCACATCCGTGCCGCCCTCGACTATTGCGCCGGCAAGAGAACCATAGACCTCGGCAAAGGAAGGCGCCTCGCTCTCCTCCCGGATCCAGTAGCGGTAGACCAGGTGGGCATGTTCTTCCTCCGCCCTGGCCAGCAGGCGCATGGCAGGGGCAAACGGAGACGCCGGATGGCGTGCCAGGACGGCCTCGTACCAGCGCTGGGCCCCTCGCTCCATGTCCATGGCCCGGTACAGAATATCGGCCGGGGTGCCTGAAAGATCGAAGACAGCGAGAGCCGGCATATCCTCAAGGGTCTGACCGTCCCAGGCCAGGATACCGCCCAGCAGGTTATATATTCTGCGGGAACCTTCCGGTACACTGCTGTAGAAATGGGCCGCCGCCCGCGACCTCTTGCCGGAACGTCAGTAAAAGACAATATCACGATCCGCGGGCAATTCGGCCAGCCGGGCCGGGAGCTCGGCCAGCGGGAGGAGACGCGCGCCGGGGATATGCGAGGCGGCATATTCCTTTGCCTGGCGGACATCGACCAGCAGGTACTGGTTTTCATGATGTGCCGCCATGTACCTGCGTAACTCGGCCGCAGACAGATCTATGAATTCCCGGTGTTCCATGTTTCTACCTCGTCAGGTGTCCAGGTTCGGGGACGCCGCCTGCATCGACAAAGATGTCGAACAAGGACAAAATCTGTCACCATCCGAATGTCCGTAACTGATTACAGGATTAAGAATGCGTTGCTTTCACATCATCGAAACTGCAGGTTGGCACAGGTGCGCCGTATCTGTGCAGGCATGCCGGTTCGCAACAGGATCTCTATAGCGGGGCTGGCGCGACCGTGCAGAGACGGGAGTGCAGGGACAACGTGCGAACGTCCTGTTCCTGCCAGACCGGAGATCCTGCAGCCCCCCTGCAGGCCCTGTGGTGGTACAGGGGTTAAAGGCAGGGGGTCCGGGTCCTGCCGCCGGACGGTTCCGGCATGATTCCTGCTAAAAAGCCCGTAACCGCTACCGCCGGATGATGCAGGATCGACAGGTCTCCAGTGACACCGCACCAGGGGATACCTGTCATCTCATACTCAAACCATACCGTATCACGGGATAAATCACCAGTCGCTTTTTCTGTCATCAACAGCTGCAAGTGACCAGGAAACCGTACGTTCCGCAGACGCGACCGTTGACAGGCAGGCGCGCGCAACATGGCCCCGTCTCATGCCCGCTCAGTTGCACCTTACCGGAGAAAACACCATGAACATCCGCAAGATCACCTCGATGACCATGCTGGTCTCTTTTGTCCTCCTGATCCTGACCAGCGTGGTGCTCTATATCGTGCCGCACGGCCGGGTTGCCTACTGGTCCGACTGGCGTCTCTGGGGCCTGAGCAAGACCCAGTGGGACAACCTGCACCTCAATCTCGGTCTTCTCTTCCTGCTTGCCGGTTGTATCCATATCTTCTATAACTGGAAACCGATCCTTGCGTACCTGAAGGATGGCAGCAGGCGACCCCGGATCTTCACCGCCAGCTTCAACATTGCCCTGCTGCTGTGCCTGGTGGTCGGCGCCGGCACCCTGCTCGATATCCCACCCATGAGCACGGTGATCCGTTTTGAAGAGAATATCAAGGACCAGGCTGCGGAACAATATGGAGAGCCGCCCTATGGTCATGCAGAGTTGTCATCACTGAGGCTTTTCGCCCGGCGGACCGATATGGACCTGCAGCAGGCCATTCTCCTCCTGCGGCAGGCAGGTATCCGTTTTTCCGACCCGCGGCAGACCATCAGGGAGATTGCCCGGCAAAACAACCGGACCCCCAGGGAAATCTTTGCCCTGATGAAACCGGCCATCAAGACACCACCTGACGCGGCAGCCTTGCCGGACAGTCCGCCCCCGGGATTCGGCCGCCGGCTGCTGACCGAAATATGCAGTGAATATCACCTCGATCTGTCCCGGATCATGACCGCACTTCTCCAGAAGGGACTGAACGTGGATCCGGAAGAGAGTATCAGGGAAATAGCTGCGGCAAACTCAATGGACCCCCATGCCTTTTTCGAGATACTCCATCAGGCGGCCACCAGGTGATACCATGCCGAAGGCGAGCCCCGTCCTGCGCCGGATCGCCGCCGGGCTGCTGGCCGCCGCCATGCTCCTGCTGCCGGCCTTCGGCATGGCCGAGATGATCACCGGAACCGTTCTCGCTGTGAGCGACAATGGACGGCAGGTAACCCTGCGCCTGACCGACACGTCCGCCCCGCGCACCCTGCTGGTGGTGGCCACCGGCACCCTGCCCCCCTGTGCCCGCCCCGGGAACATCATCAGGGTCTGGGGAACCTTTGTGCCGGGTGGGAAACGCTTCACAGCCACCGATATCCGGGGACCGGGCCACGGACATCGCCCAGACCCGACCGGGGTCCGTTACCGGCTCGAACGATCACTGGACCGGGGATACCGATCCGTCCGCCCGCCGCATGCCGGGGGCAGGGGCAGGATGCGCCGGCCATGACAACTGTGCAGAACGGCCTGAAGAACACGGCTTCCCTCCAGGAAGGCAGGCTGCCCTCCTGGCTTGCCAACCTCTTTCTTTTCGGTCTGCTGGTGACCCTTGTCCTGGCGGCCTTTCAGTGGCAGATGCACCGCATCAACGCCGCCATGCAGCACAATGCGGCGGAACGTTCCCGCCTGGTGGCCGGTGTGATCGAGGAAAATCTCCGCAACGCAGCACTGGCCGAGCAGACTTTCGAGGAGATCATCAGGAGTTTTCTGGACGAAAAGTCCCGTTTCATCGAATACCTTGACTCCATTGAACCGTTACGGCCCGGAGAGCTGACCGCCCTGGCCAGGGAGAGCGGCCTTGTCGGCATCATCCTTGTCCGGCCCTCCGGGATCACCATCACGGGACCGGACGGATGGCTGAGCCGCGTCCCGGACTGCGCCCCATCCCCTTCATCGATCCATTACGACCGAAAAAATCAGATCGGCTACACGATCTATCCGCCAGACAGCCAGGAGGCGAACCTTTCCTGTATCATCGTCGGCATTGACGCGGCAAAGATCCTGGCATTCCGTGACAAAACCGCGCTGCCCGTGCTCCTGGCCACCCTGTCGGCCCTGCCCGGCATCAACTATGTCCGGATGGAGACCGCCGGCCGCGAGGGTACGACTGACTCAAAACATGTCAGTCTGATCCTGCAGAACGGTACCTACACCGCCGAAACCAGGGTCCGGACCTCCAGGGGCACGCTGGTTGTCGGCCTGGATGCGCAGCACTTCGTCAGCCGCCGGACCGCTCTGCGCAACCAGTTTGTTCTCTTCGGCCTGCTCCTGCTCGCACTCGGGACCTTTTTTTCCTTTCTCCTCTACAGGCACCAGAAAAAAGATCTGGAGCGGACAAGGAACTTCGAACGGCTCATGGCCCGTGAACATGAGGCCGCCGCCCTGGGACGTGCCACGGCCACCATTGCCCACGAGGTCCGCAACCCCCTCAATGCGATCAACATGGGGCTGCAGCGCCTGAGCATGGAATCCGACAACCTGACGCCGGACCAGGAAAAGCTGATCAGCGCCATGCGGGAGGCCGTGGACCGGACCGCAACCATTGTCACCGAACTGCAGCGCTTCGCCAGGGACTTGCGGCCCAAGCGCGCCCGGTTCAGGATCGACCGGATGATCCGGCAGCAGTGTACACTCTATGAGCCCCTGTGCAGGCAGTTCGGCATTGATCTCACCTGCAGCCCCGACTTTGACCGCGAGTTTGCCGGAGACAGGAAACTGCTCGCCGAACTGGTGGAAAACCTGCTCAAAAACAGTATCGAGTCCCAGCCTGACGGAGGCTGGATCAGGATAGCTCTCCAGGCGGAAGGAGATCTGCTGGTCCTGGAGATAACCAACAGGGGATTCAACCTGTCTCCCGAAGAATGCCAGCGGCTGGGGGAGCCCTATTTCACCACC
>DRKI01000130.1 GCA_011051875.1 Desulfobulbus sp.
GCCGCCCAGGCCTGCGCAACCGTCCAGGCAGCGGCTGCCCTGGCGCAGCTCTCCCGCCAGGAGGCAGGCCAGCTGTGCCGCCTCGTCCTGGACCAGGAACAGTCCCTCCCCGTAGCCCGGCAGTTCTGTTACCGGGCCGGTCCGGCCGTGTACAACAATGGCAGCCGGGGCCACCCGCCCGGGTTCGGCCCGGCAGCCGGCCTCCTGCAGGCGGGCCAGGAGCTGCGGCCGGCCGATGCGGCGGGTGTTGACCCGCAGGGTAAGCGGCGGCGGCCGGTTGTTTGTCCGGCAGATGGCCTCGGCCACGGCCCGGCCATACCGCTGCTGCCAGCGTTCGACGAGCCAGTCCGGGTGGTTGAGCGGGGCACGGCCGTCGTCCGGGCTGAGGCCGGGACCGGGCAGGTGGTCCCTGGTCCGGGCGATGGCCCGCAGCACGCCATTGACAAAGCTGATCAGCCACCGGGGCTGGCGCATTTTCTTCAGGGCCCGCACGGTCTCGTTGACCGCTGCCGAGGGCGGCACCCGGTCCAGGAACAGGAGCTGGAAGGCGCCCACTCGCAGGGCGGCCAGGGTACGGGGCTTCATCCGGCCCAGGGGATGGCTGGCCCGGTCGCCGATGACCCGGTCCAGGTAGTGGAGGTTGCGCAGGATGCCGTAGACGATCTGCTTGGCCAAGTGCCGCTCACGAACCGGCAGACCCGCGGAGAGCGGTTCCAGGAAGGTGTCCACGGCCCGGCCCGAGTCCTGCCACCGGCAGAGGGCCTCGATGGCGGCGCCACGACCGGTGGCGGGCCCTTGAGAGGATGGTTGCCTGCTCTTCATCGCCATGCTCAGAGAAAACTACCCACGGCGTTTTTTCCCTGGCGTTTGACCTCGAACAGGGCATGGTCGGCACAGGCCAGCAGGTCGGTCAGGGTCTGGGCGTCGGCGGGAAAGGTGGCAACGCCGCAGCTCACCGTGATCCGGATGGAGAGGTCCATGGTGGTGAGGAACCGCGTCTCTTCGATGGCCCTGCGGATCGCCTCGGCCACCAGCATGCCCTGCTGCCGGTCATGACCGGCCAGGACGATGACGAACTCGTCGCCGCCGTAGCTGACCCCGTAGCAGCCCTCGGGCAGCACCGAGCGGACCACGTCGGCCAGCTCGGCGATGGTGCGGCTGCCATTGAGGTGGCCATAGGTGTCGACCACGAACTTGAAGTTGTCGATGTCCATGAAGATCACCGACAGGGGTCGGGTGCGGTGCATGTCCAGCTGGCCCTGCAGGGTCTGGTAGAGGTAGCGGGTGTTGTAGAACCCGGTCAGGTCGTCCCGGATGGAGAGTTCCCGGTAGCGGGCCTCGCTGGCCTTAAGCTCCTGCTGGGTGCGGCGCAGGGAAAGATGGGTCTGGACCCGGGCCAGGAGCTCGGCCCGGGTGTAGGGCTTGATCACGTAGTCCTGGCCGCCGGCGGAAAAGCCGGCAATGATGTCCTTCTTGTCGTTCCTGGCCGTGACAAAGAGGACCGGGATATCGCTGGTGAGTATGTCCTGTTTCAGTTGCCGGCAGACCTCGAATCCGGACAGGCCGGGCATGTCCACGTCGAGCAGGACCAGGTCCGGCCGGATGGTGGGCAGCACGGCCAGGGCCTTTTCACCGTTGGTGACCTCGGCCACCCGGTAGCCGGCCTTGGTCAGGACCTCGCTCAGCAGCCGGAGGCTGACCGGGTTGTCATCGGCTATCAGGATAACCGGTTTTTTGCTATGGCTCTGTTTTTTCATTCCCTCTCTGCAGGCGGGTGACCGGTGGTGTCCCGTCGGGCCGCCGCCCCGCCGCATCATCCGGGGCCGGAAAAAGGGCGAAACAGCAGTGGACATTTCAGGCGGATTTGCTAGCATGAATATTCTATCACAAGAATATGCTGTTGTCTGGTATGCGCGGATAAAATTTCGCATTTTCAGAAAGTTTTCCGAAGCAGTGTCGTGAATGCCCCTGCTTTCCCGCCCCTGTCTCCGGATGTTCACGCACAGGTTGAACCTGAAGAAGGATCCCATGAACAGAGCAGCCTTCATTACTGCGCTACTTCTCGTGGCACTGGCGGCCGCCGTCGCCACGGCAACGACCCTGGATGAGGTCCGGAAACGGGGAGTCCTCCGCTGCGGGGTGTCCACCGGTCTGGCCGGTTTTTCCAAGCCTGACGACAGGGGCAGGTGGACCGGCCTGGATGTGGACATCTGCCGGGCCGTGGCCGCGGCTGTCCTCGCCGACGCCGACCGGGTGGAGTTTATCCCCCTGACGGCGGGCGAACGGTTCACCAGGCTGCAGGCCGGCGATATCGATCTCCTGGCCCGCAACACCGCCTGGACCCTGACCAGGGACACCTCCCTGGGCCTGGATTTTACCCACACCACCTTTTTTGATGAACTCCATCTCATGGTCCCCAAGAGGCTGGGCGTGCGGAGCGCCGGCGAACTGAATGGCAGCACGGTTTGCCTGCATCCCGACGGCCCGGTTGCCGGGATGGTGGCGGATTTTTTTGCCCGCAACCGGATGCGTTACCGGGCCGTGGCCGTGAAATCGGCAGAAGAGGCGGTCAGCAGGTTCGAGGCCGGCCGTTGCGATGTTCTCCCCTACAGGCTGTCCACCCTGCCGGGCCTGAGGGCCAGGCTGGCCCGGCCGGCCGAGGTGGTGGCCCTGCCCGAGATCCTGGCCCGGGAACCCTTGGGGCCGGTGGTCCGCCAGGGTGACGACGGCTGGTTCAATATCGTGCGCTGGACCATCTTTGCCATGATTGATGCCGAGGAACTGGGGGTGACGGCAAAGAACGTGGCCGACATGAACGAGTCGCCCAATCCGGCCATCAGGCGGCTGCTCGGCCTGGAGGGGATCAGGGGCGTGGGGCTCGGCCTGGCCGATGACTGGGCCCGGCAGATCATCCGCCAGGTGGGGAACTATGGCGAGGTCTTTGCCCGCAACCTGGGCAGGAACTCGCCCCTGGGGATGCAGCGTGGTCTCAACCGGTTGTGGAAGAGCGGCGGCATCCAGTACGCGCCGCCGTTCAGGTAAGAGCCTGCGGCCATGGGACAGGATTCGGGACCGGGGGCGGCTCGGCGGGCATGGCGGGTATGGCTTGCAGCCCTTGTGCTGGTGTTCCCGGTATCCCTGGCAACGGCCGCCGGCGATACGGATATCCGGGATCTGCGGCAGGGCGTGCTTGCCCTCCAGCAGGTGCGGGCCCGGATCGGCCACGAACTGTCCGGCCTGCAGGGCGACGGGAGGCTGACCACGGTCGAGCGCCGGGAGACCCGGTTGTTTCTTGCCTTTCTCCTGGCCCGGATCCGGGAGGACTGCCGGCGGTTGCTGGCAGCGGGCGGCGGTCCGGCCGTGGCCGGGCTCGACTGCCCGGCCGGCGGTGCGGCCCTGCCCGGACAGGGGAGCACGGCCGCCAGGACCAGCGGCGAGGAGGTGGAACTCCTGGATCGGCAGCTGGCCAGTGGGTTGGCCGAGTTTGACGACATGCTTCTTGCGGAGGAGCAGCGGCTTGCCGCCCGGGTGCCGCGTCAGGGCGAGTCGGCCGGCGGCAGGGACGGCGGCGGTCCGGCCGGCTCCGGTTTCGGCGGCGGCAAGGGAGAGGGCCGGGCACCAGGTGGTGGCCAGGGGGCGCAGGCCGGCGGGGATAGTGGTCCTGCAGCCGGGGCCGGCCAGGCAGCGGAGAGTGGCGCCAGGAGAAGCGGTACCGGTGCCGGTACGGCCGCCAGCGGCGGTCGTCCGCCCGATGCCGGGTCCATGGCCGCAGATGACGACATCGTGGCCCGCCAGTTGCGCGAGGCCGCCGAAAAGGAGACCGACCCGGAGCTGAAGAAGCGGCTCTGGGAAGAATACCGGAAATACAAGGCGCAGAGATGAGCAGCGTTACGCCGGGGGCAGCTGATCGGGAAAGGAATCGCGGCGGCATGGCGATGGTGCCGTGGCCGGTCCTCCTCTTCCTGCTGCTCCTGCCGGCGGGCTGCGCCCGGGTGCCCGGCCGCCAGGTCGGCGACCAGGTGGCGCCCATGGTGGCGGAGCATGAACTGCCGGAATCGGCCCTGCTCGATGTCTCCATCCGGGTCTTTGATCCCGGCACCCTGCCCGACGACCCGGATGAGCGGGTCGGTCTGTCCATGGATATCCGGGAGGCCGAGGCCCGCTTTTTCCCGGTCCATCTCAAGTATACCATGCAGCGGACCGGCTACTGGGGCGTGGTGCGGGTGGTGCCGGACGACGATCCCGGCGCCGAGGTCCTGGTCCGCGGCAGGATCGAGTACTCGGACGGCGAGAGCTGCGCCCTGCACATCGAGGCCGTGGATGCCCGCAACGTGGTCTGGTTCAGCAAGACCTATGCCGAGACCGTGGAACATCCGGCATCGGAGCGGACCGAGCCGGCCAGGCACGATCTCTTCCAGGACCTGTTCACCACCATTGCCAATGACCTGGCCAGCCACCGCGGCCGCCTGGATGCCGCGGAGGTGCGGGAGATCAGGGAGGTGGCAAGGCTCCGGTTTGCCGCCGCCATGGCTCCGGACGCCTTCTCCGGTTACCTGGCAGCGGATGCGGATGGCCGCATCCGCCTGGTCCGGCTGCCGGCCCGCGATGATCCCATGCTGGCCCGGGTCAGTGCCATCAGGGTCCGGGACGGGATGCTGGTGGATGCCATCAACGGCTATTACGACGGCTATTACCGCGATCTCTGGGAGCCCTATACCAACTGGCGTATCTTCCGGGGCCGGGAGCTGGACACCATGCGGCGGCTGCAGCGGCAGGCCCTGACCCGGCAGATCCTGGGCATCGCCTCCATTGTCGGCGCCATCGCCATTGGCGTGGCCGGTGATTCCGATACCAGGGCCCGGACCTCGACCCTGCGCGACGTCATGGTCATGGGCGGGGCGGCGGCCGTCTATTCCGGTTACCAGAAGTCCAGGGAGAGCGAGATCAACCGGGATGCCATCGAGGAACTGGGCAGCTCCTTCTCCTCCGAGGCCGAGCCCCTGGTCATGGAAGTGGAAGGGCAGACCGTGCGGCTGACCGGGTCGGCCGAGCAGCAGTACAGCCGCTGGCGGCAGCTCCTCAGGCGGATCTATGCCCGGGAGACCGGCCTTGCCGGCCCTGCTCCGGCAGGGCCCCCGGACCAGCCGGCAGATGTGCACCGGGCGGATTCGCCCTGAGGCGTCCGTCCCGGCCATCCCCGCCGGCCCGGTGCCGCCGGAGCCGGTTCCGGGTACAGCAAAAAAAACAGGACAGCACGACACGATCATGGCAGAGACACCAGAGAACCATCCTCCCCTGCAGCCCCCGGATGATGACCGGCGGCCGCCGGGACGGGGCGGGCTGCTTTTTCTGCTGCTGGTTTTTTTCACCCTCTTTATCCTGGTGGATATCGCCATCCTGGCCTACTGGCTGCTGCCGGGACGCAGAGAGCCGGCAGTCACGCCGCCACCGGTGGAGACGCCGGCCCCGGCATCCCCTGCCCAGCCCGGGCCGGCAGAAGAAAAAGACGCCCGGTCCACACCCCGTCCGGATCCGGATCTCCAGCTCGCCCGGACCACCTGGCTGGACATCAGGGCCGAGGCCGAGGCTGCCGATGTCCCCTCGTGGGGCGGTGACGAGTATCACAGGAGCCTCAGCCTGGCAACGGCCGCCGATACAGCTGCAGCCGGGGGGCGGCCTGTCGCGGCCGTCCGGGACTACACTGCGGCCGCAACAGGCCTGAAGAAGCTGCTGGCCGCCCGCCCGGCCCTGTATGCCCGGGCCATGGCCCGGGGCCGCCAGGCCCTGGACGAGGGGCGGGCCGCGGCGGCCCGGGAGGCCTTCAGCCGGGCCCTGGCCATCCGGCCGGCAGACGGGCTGGCTGCCCGCGGCCTGGAGCGGGCCGCGGGCCTGGAACAGGTCCTGGCATTCATGACCGAGGGGGCTGCGGCGGAGCGGCAAGGCGAGCTGGCGCAGGCCCTTGCGGCCTACCGCCGGGCAGCGGAGCTGGATCCTGAATACGAACCGGCCCGCCGCGCGGCAGAGAGGCTGCAGCGACAGGTGGAGGAGCTGCGTTTCCGGCAGGCCATGGGCCGTTTTTTCACGGCCCTTGATCAGAACAGGCTGGACCGGGCCGCCCACGCCCTGGCAGAGGCGGCCGCGATCCGTCCCGGCGATCCGGCCGTTGGTGAGGGGCGTTCGAGCCTGGACCGGGCCAGGCAGGCCGCGCAACTGGCCCGGCTCCGGGAAGAGTACCGCCGCCATGTCCGGGCCGAAGCGTGGCGACAGGCCCTGGCAGTCTGTGACCGGGCCCTTGCCATCTCGCCCGATGCCGCCTTTGCCGTGGCCGGCCGCAGGGTGGCTGCGGAGCGGCTGGCCCTGGATGAGGCCATGGCCGGGATCCTGGCCCATCCCCTGCGGCTGCAGGAGGAAGGCCCCCTGGCCGAGGCACGCCAGACCCTGGCCGTGGCCCGGGCCGTGGCAGACCCAGGCCCGCGTCTGCAGGACGGTATCCGTGCTCTGGCCCGGCTCCTGGAGCGGGCCACGGTCCCGGTCCCGGTCACCCTGCGCTCCGACGGAGCCACCAGCGTGGTCATCTACCGGATCGGCCGGCTGGGACGGTTTACCGAAAAGCGGATCAGCCTGCGGCCGGGCCGGTACACCGTTGTCGGTTCGCGGCCGGGCTTTCGCGACGTCCGATTCATCCTGGAGGTGGATGGGGACCGGCCGCCGGCTCCGCTCCAGGTCCGCTGCGAGGAGCCCATTTGAGCAGGATCTTCGAGATACACACCCCGGAGGGAGACAGGTGCTGCACCGAGCAGGACCTGCCGCTGGTCATCGGCGCTGGCGGCCATGTCCACGTGCCCCTGCCCGCCGGCCGCGAGGTGGAGGCCCGCCTCGGACTCTCCAGGGGATACCTTTTTCTTCAGCCCGAATCCGGCAGCCGCATCCTGCATAACAACACCCTCATCAGCCGGTCTGTCTGGATCAAGTCCGGGGACCAGGTCAGGATCGGCGGGATCATGCTCCGCTTCCACCTCTCCGGCGACCTGGTGGATATCCGGGTCCGGGAGGAGGGACGGGCCGACGGAACAGGGCCCGCGGCCGCGGCCCCGGAGGAACCGCCCCCGGCGGCCCGGTCCGGACAGAGGTTGCCGCGGGTCGCGATGGCGCCGCCACGGCGCCGGAAATCCCTCTGGCTCGCGACCGGGCTCCTGTTCCTGCTCCTGTGCCTGAGCGCGGCCTTTCTCCTCGCGGCACGCACCGTCGATATCGCGATCACGCCCGCGCCGGACCGGTTGACCGTGGAGGGGATTCTGCCCCTTCTCCACATGGGCGACCGCTTTGTCGGCCTGGACGGGACCTATACCGTGCGTGCCAGCCGCCGGGGCTACCGGGAGCTGGTCCGGGAGATAACGGTAGCGGCGGGATCCAGCCGGTTCGCTTTTACCCTGGAGAAAAGGCCCGGCACGATCACCATCGTCTCCAGCCCTGCCGGGGCCGCGGTCCGGATCGACGGCCGCAAGGCGGGCGTCACGCCGCTGGCAGGAGTGGAACTTGCCGCCGGCGTCCACCGGGTTGTTCTCTCCCTGGCCCGCTACCGTACACTGGATCAGCAGGTGGAGGTGGAGGGGCTGGGCCGCAGGCAGCGGTTCACGTTTCGTCTCCTGCCCGGCTGGGGCGAGCTGCACCTGGCGTCGCGGCCGGCCGGTGCCCGGGTCCTGGAGGGGGAACGGAAACTGGGCCGGACGCCGCTGACGGTCGAGCTGATGGCCGGCCGCCACCGGCTGCTGGTGCGCAAGGACGGCTACAGCGACGGCCTGCTCGAGATCGATGTTGCGGCCGGTGAGCGGTATGTTCCGCAGCCGCTTGTACTCGAACCGGCCCCGGCCAGGGTCCGTGTCAGCTCCACGCCCGGTGGTGCCGCCCTGACCGTGGACTCTGTTTTCCAGGGCAAGACCCCTCTCACCGTGGAGGTGGCTTCCCGGCAGGAGCACAGGTTTTACCTGCGGCTGGCCGGCCATCGGCCGGTGACGATCACGAAACAGTTTGCCCCGGCCACGGAGACCGCCCTGCAGGTCCGGCTGGAGCCCGGGTACGGGACCATCTTTCTGAGCAGCGTTCCGCCGGATGCCGAACTCCTGGTGGACGGAAAGCCGCATGGCCGGGCCACCGGCAGGCTGCGGCTCACCACTCGCAAACATAGCCTGACCGTGCGCGCCCGGGGTTACCGCTCCGTGACCAGGAAGGTCACGCCCGCGGCCGGGGCCGCCCTGCAGCTCGATATCCGGCTGCAGCGGGAGGGCGTGGCGCCGGGGAACGCCCCGGCGACCGGCACGCTCCTGACCGGGGGCGCGGCCGGAAAAGGCGTGGAGATGATCATCCTGGGACCAGCCCGGTTCCGGATGGGCGCCTCCCGACGCGAGCCGGGCCGCAGGGCCAACGAGCAGCAGCGGGACATCGAGCTGCGCCGGCCCTTTGCCCTGGCGGTGCGGCCCGTGACCAACGGCGAGTTCCGTCGTTTCCGGCCGGCGCACAGGAGCGGCATGGTCGGCGGCCATTCCCTGGACACGGACCGGCAGCCGGTGGTCAACGTCACCTGGGATGATGCGGCCCGCTACTGCAACTGGCTCAGTGACCGGCATGGGCTGCCGCGGTTTTACCGGGAAACGGATGGCCGCATGATCACGGTCCTGCCCGTCACCAGCGGGTACCGGCTGCCCACTGAGGCGGAATGGGCCTTCGCGGCCCGTATGGCCGGCCGCGATCAGCCGGCCCGGTATCCCTGGCCGGGCGCGTTCCCGCCACACACGGTGGCTGGCAATTTTGCCGACGAATCGGCCCGCGGCCTGCTGCCCCTGGTGATCAGCGGCTATAATGACGGTCACGCCGTGACCGCGCCGGTGGGCAGCTACCCGGCCAATCCCGGCGGTTTTTTTGACATGGGCGGCAACGTGGCCCAGTGGTGTCACGATTTCTACACCCTGTACGCCGCCGCAGGGACCCGGCGGCCGGTCACTGATCCCCTGGGGCCCGCCACAGGCCGCCACCATGTGCTGCGTGGCTCCGGCTGGCGGGACGCTGCCATCACCGAGCTTCGCCTGAGCTACCGCGGATATGGCCGGAAGGGGCGCGATGATCTCGGCTTCCGGGTGGCCAGGTACCTGGCCGGACAGCCGGCCGGGGCGCAGAGCCCGGCCCCGGTCCATGCCGGTGGTGCGGCAGAACGGAAACTGTGAGGAGAACCCGGCCATGAAGACGATCCTGACCATCCTCTGCCTCCTGCTGCTGGCGCTTACCCCGGCCGGGGCGGCGGAGAAGACCGGTACCGCCCGGAGCACTGCCGGCAGCAGCCGGTCGCAGAAGAAGACGCCGTCCGGCAAGGGCCCTGTGGCACCCACGTTCAGTCCCTCTGAAAAGATCGGGGCCGACACGGTGATCGCCTTTCCGGCGGATATTTGAGGGAAGCGGCCCGCAAACCGGGCCGTTCTTTCCGGCAGCGGAGTGGATATGCAGAGAAAACTGCCCCTTGAACTGATCTACCAGGTCTTTGCCCTGCTCACGGCCTTTGTCCTGGTGCACGGAGCCTATCTCACCGTAATCCGGCCCCGGGCCGATGGTTTCCTGACCGCAGAGCGGGCGGCCATGCACGACAATCCCGACCATGTGCAGCAGCGCAACTTCTACGTGGTCCTCAAGGACTACGAGCAGGAGGCCTGCCTGGTCCTGCTTCTCTGGGCCCTGGCCATCCTGGGCTACAAGGGAATCTCGGTCTGGCGGCAGCATCGGCTGCTGGCGCGTGACCTGCTCCAGCTCCCGGCCGGCCTGCCCATCGGGCCGGAAGACAGCCGGGAACTGGAACAGCGGCTGGACGAGCTTCCTGCCGGCAGCCAGGGCTATCTCCTGCCCCGTGCCCTGCGTACCGCCATCCTCCGGTTCACGGCCACCCGCAACGTCCAGGACGCGGCAACCGCCCTGCGCGATGTCTGCCGTTCCGAGGGCGAGCGGCTGGAGTCGGAGCTCTCCATCATCCGCTATATCGCCTGGGCCATCCCCTCGGTGGGCTTCATCGGTACGGTGCGCGGAATCGGCGCCGCCCTGGCCCAGGCCAATCGGGCCGTGGAGGGCGACATCAGCGGGATAACCCAGAACCTGGGCGTGGCCTTCAACTCCACCTTCATCGCCCTGGTGATCTCCATCGTGCTGATGTTCTTCATCCACCAGCTCCAGCTCATGCAGGAGCGGCTGGTACTCGATACCGAGAGCTACGGTGACCTGCATCTCATCTCCCGGTTGCGTACCCGGCCGCCGGTCTAGTCGCCATGGCCCGCCGTCGGCTTTCTCCCTTCAGCCTCGCCTTTCTCGATATCATGTTCTGCGGCTTCGGGGCAGTGGTCCTGCTGGTCCTGCTGGTCAACGCCCGTATGGTCAGCTCCCGCCGGGAGACGCACCGGGACCTGCGCGGCGAGGTGGAGCGGCTGGAGCAGGAGGTGGCCGCCGGCCGCGGCTACCTGGTCAGGCTGCAGGAACGCGGGCAGGCGGCAGAGGCCCGGCTGGACGAGATCCGCAGCCGCTCGCGGCAGGTGGTGGCCGAGATCGTCCGGGTGCGGCGGAAGCTGGCCGGGTTCGACCGCGAGATCCGGGCCGGCCGCGGCGGGATACGGCAGCTGGAGGCGGAGCTGAAGGGACTTGAGGCGGAGCGCCGCGGACTTGCGACAAAGATCGGGGCGGACCGGGAAAAAGGGCGGGCAGTACTCCGGTTCGAGGGCGAGGGGCATCGCCAGTACCTGACCGGGCTCAGGCTCGGCGGCCGGCGGGTGCTGATCCTGGTGGACACCTCCGCGTCCATGCTGGACCGGAGCGTGGTCAACGTGATCCGCCGTCGCAACATGGATAGGGAGGCCCGGAGAAACGCGCCCAAATGGCAGCGGGTGAAGAAGACCGTGGCCTGGATTGTGGCCAACCTGTCGTCCGGGGTCCGCATCCAGGTCCATTCTTTTGCAGAGAAGGCAAAGTCACTGGATCCGGAAACCCCTGCCGCCTGGGTCCGGGTTACGGACCGTGAGCGGGTGGCCGCGATCATGGCCCGGCTCGACGCGGTGGTGCCCGACGGCGGCACGAGCCTGGAGAACGGCTTGCGCGTCGCGGCCGCGCTCTCGCCCCGGCCCGACAACATCATCCTGCTCACCGACGGTCTGCCCACCATGGGGGCGCAGAGATCCCCGGACCGCCTGGTCCCGGGCGAGAAGCGGCAGCGGTTGTTTGTGCGGGCCGTGCAGCGGCTGCCTGGCCGGATCCCGGTCAATATCATCCTCTTTCCCATGGAAGGGGACCCGGTGGCCGCGGCCCTGTACTGGAAACTGGCCGTGCAGACCGGCGGCTCCTTCTTCACCCCCACCGCGGACTGGCCATGAAGCGGCGCCGTTCCATCGAGATCTTCAGCCTTTCCTTTCTCGACGTGGTTTCCTGCGGCTTCGGAGCCATCGTCCTGCTGCTGGTGATCTCCAAGTTTGCCGAGCCCCTGGTGGTGGAACGGACCACCAGTGACCTGCGCTTCACCGTGGCCGGCCTGGAGCGGGAACTGCGGGGGATCCGTGACGAGTCCCGGGCCCTGAACCGGCGCCTGGCGGAGCTTGGAACCAGGCTGGCCGGAGAAGAGAAACGGCTGGCCGGCCTGCAGGATGAGCTGGCCGCCATCCGCGGCCGGTACCGGGAGGCGGTCACCGCGCTGTCCGCGCAGGACCGGATCAGGGGGCAGCTCGAGAGCGCCCGCCAGGAGCTGACCGGGGAGATGCGGCGTCTCCGGGCGCGGCAGCAGGCCCTGCGGCCGCCGGAAGGCATCATCGGCGGTGTGCCGGTGGACAGCGAGTATATCATCTTTGTCATCGATACCTCGGGCTCCATGCAGCGGTTCGCCTGGCCCCTGGTCCGCAGCAAGATGGAGGAGATCCTGGCCGTCTATCCACGGGTTAAGGGAATCCAGGTGATGAACGACATGGGCGACTACATGTTCTCCCAGTACGCCGGCCGCTGGATCACCGACAGTCCGGCCCGGCGGCGGGCCATCCTCAGGCGGCTTGCCTCCTGGTCCCCCTTTTCCAATTCCAGCCCGGTGGAGGGGATCACCGCCGCGATCCGCAGGTTCCACACACCTGGCCGCAGGATCTCCATCTACGTGTTCGGCGATGATTTTTCCAGCGGCTCCATCCAGGACGTGGTGGATACCGTGGACCGGATCAACCGGGCCCCTGCCGGCGGTCGGCGACTGGTCCGCATCCATGCCGTCGGGTTTCCCGTGCTCTTCCTGCGCAGCGACACTGGGGCCAGCGTGGTCCGCTTCGCCGCCCTCATGCGCCGCCTTGCCGAGGACAATAACGGCAGTTTTGTTGGCCTCGACTCCCTGGCTCCGGGCAAACGCGTAAGAAATATTCAATGACTTCTTGCTCTTCCGTTGACAGGCCAGGAGAGGCATGATAGTAATGATTCGTTGTTGAATGCAGTCTGGTGTGATACTTTGTGGCATCATCCCTTGGCGGTCCGGGGGGATTCCGTTTGCCTCTTTCCCGCTCTCCCGGTTCTGTCGAGAAAATGAACATTCCATGACCTGCCCATCGCATTCCAGGAAACAGGCACAGCCACAGCGGCGCCCGGATCCGCTCCGTCTTCTTCATCTCCTGCAGAGAGAAACAGGGCCGGCGGCGGCCGGCCCGGCCCGGATTCTCGTGGTGGATGACGACGGGCGGTTCCGGCAGAGCATGGTCACCATGCTCGAGATGGCGGGCTATCGGTGTCTGGCCGCGGCCGGCGGCGACGAGGCCGTGCGGCTGCTGGCGGAACAGGAGCCGGACCTGGTGCTGCTGGATCTGCTGATGCCGGGCATGGACGGTCACCAGGTGCTGGACCGGCTGCGCGCCCTTGACCGGGAGGTGGGGATTATCATCATCAGCGTCGATACCACCTGGGACTCGCTCAGGCAGACCCTGCGCAGGGGCGCGGATAATTTCATTCGCAAACCCTATGCCCCGGACGAGGTCCTGGCCGCCATCGAGAGCTGCCTCCAGAAGCGTGAGCTGAGGCGGCAGAACCGGAGGATGCTCCAGCAGCGGCAGGTATCGGAGCAGTTGCACCGTTTCCTGGTCAACCACTCACCCGACTGCATCTTCATCCTGGACACCGAGGGCATAATCCGCTTTGCCAACCGCAAGATGCACTCCCTGCTCGGCTACCCGCGGGAAGGGCTGCTTGACCGGCCCTTTGCCACCCTGGTGGCCGATCCGGCCGGCATCGACTGTGCGGCGGCCGGAGGCGGTGGTGGCGGTGCCAGGAAGCGGGTCACCCTGGATGTGGAGCTGAAGAAGCGGTGCCGTGCGGGAGAGGCGGGACATGAGCTCATTCCGGCCGAACTGACCCTGATGGCGGTGACCTGCCGGGATGCCTCCGGCGGAGGACGGGTCGCCTGCGGCATGTACGGTGTGGCCCGCGACATCACCGAGCGGAAAAAGGCCGAGGCCCTGATCAGCTTCCAGGCCCACCACGACCAGCTGACCGGTCTGCCCAACCGGGTCCTGCTCAACGACCGGCTGGATCTTGCCATCCGGCAGGCGCAGCGGGACGGGGGACGGCTGGCGGTGCTGTTCGTGGACCTGGACCGGTTCAAGATGGTCAACGATACCCTGGGGCATGCCCAGGGCGACCTGCTCCTGCAGGCGGTGGCCAGGCGGATTGCCAACTGCGTCCGGCGTGGCGATACGCTGTCCCGGATCGGGGGTGACGAGTTTGTCCTGCTCGTGCCGCGTCTGAAACTGAAAAAGGATGCCTCCCGTTGTGCGGCAGGTATCCTCGAGATCCTCCGCGCGCCCTTCATGCTCGGCGTGCACGAGGTCTTTGTCCGGGCCAGCATCGGGATCGCGGTCTATCCCGACCATGGCGATACACCGGAAGAGCTGCTCAGACACGCGGACATGGCCATGTACGCCATCAAGGAGAAGGGGCGGGACGATGTCGCCTTTTACCATCCCGGCCTGGACCGGAGGTATGCACGGCGCCTCTCCATGGAGAGCGAGCTCCGCAACGGTCTGGCCAACAACGAATTCGTGCTCGAGTACCAGCCGCAGGTCAACATGGGTGATGGTTCGCTCCGGGGACTCGAGGCCCTGATCCGCTGGGACCACCCTGCCCGGGGCAGACTGTTGCCCACCGAGTTCATCCCCTGGGCCGAGGAGAACGGCCTGATTGTTCCCCTGGGCAACTGGGTTCTGCAGCAGGTCTTTGTCGATATCCGCCGCTGGAAACGGCAGGGGGTGAGCCCGCCGCTGGTGGCGGTCAACATCTCTTCCCTGCAGTTGCACCAGCCGAGTTTTCTCGGTTTTCTCGTCGACCTGCTCGAGGAACACGATATCGACGGCACCAGCATGGAGCTGGAGATCACGGAGAACATCATCATGAACGATGCCTCGGGCGCCATTCGCCGTCTCAGCCGCCTCACCGACATTGGCGTGCGCGTGGCCATAGACGACTTCGGTACCGGCTACTCCTCGCTCAGCTACCTGCAGCGCCTTCCGGTCACCACCCTCAAGATCGACCAGTCATTTATCCGCCGGATAGGGCCCGGTTCCAGCGAGGATTCCATTGTCTCCGCCATCGTGGCCATGGCCAGGAGCCTGGGGCTCGGCCTGATCGCCGAGGGGGTGGAACAGGAACTCCAGGCCAGGTACCTGGGCAGGATCGGCTGCCATCTCGCTCAGGGCTATCTCTTTGCCAGCCCCCTCGGCCACGACGAAACCGGACGCTACCTCAGCCGGAAATCGGCCTGATTGGTGTTGTGCCCGCCTCGCGGGCATGATAGGGTATTTCGGGTTTCGGGTTTCGGGTTTCGGGTTTCGGGTTTCGTGAGTTTTTTGGGGGAGGAAATAGATGGGCAGCGGGGGAAACAAGATCATCTACTCGATGATCCGGGTCGGCAAAAGGTACGGCAACCGGGAGGTCCTCAAGGATATCTCCCTTTCCTACTACCACGGTGCCAGGATCGGGGTGCTCGGCCTCAACGGGTCGGGCAAGAGCACGCTGCTCCGGATCCTGGCCGGACTTGACACCGGGTTCGACGGCCGGACCGTGCTCTCGGAAGGATTTACCATCGACTACCTGCCGCAGGAGCCGGAGCTTGATCCGGAGCGGACCGTGCGCGAGGTGGTGGAAGAGGGCGCCCGGCAGACGGTGGAGCTCCTGGAAGAGTACAACCGGATCAACGAGCAGTTTGCCGAGCCCATGACCGACGACGAGATGCAGGCCCTGATCGAGCGCCAGGCCGAGGTGCAGGAGCGGCTGGATGCGGTGGATGCCTGGAACCTGGACTCGCGGCTGGACATGGCCATGGACGCCCTGCGCTGTCCGTCCCCGGACATGAAGACCGGCACGCTGTCCGGGGGCGAGAAACGGCGGGTGGCCCTGTGCCGCATCCTGCTGAAGCAGCCCGATATCCTGCTCCTGGACGAGCCCACCAATCACCTGGACGCCGAGTCCGTGGCCTGGCTGGAGCACCACCTGCAGAGTTACCCGGGCACGGTCATCGCCGTCACCCATGACCGCTACTTCCTGGACAATGTTGCCGGCTGGATCCTTGAACTCGACCGGGGCCGGGGCATCCCGTGGAAGGGCAACTATTCGTCCTGGCTGGAGCAGAAGCAGCAGCGGCTGGCGCAGGAGGAGAAAAGGGCGTCGGAACGGCGGCGGACCCTGCAGCGGGAGCTGGAGTGGATCCGGATGAGTCCCAAGGGCAGGCGTTCCCGGTCCAGGGCCCGGATCTCGGCCTACGAGAAACTGCTGAACCAGGAGAGCGAGGCCATGGCCGGCGACATGGAGATCTACATCCCGCCCGGCCCGCGCCTGGGCAGGCTGGTGATCGAGGCCGATGGGGTGCGGAAGGCCCGGGGTGAGCGGCTGCTCTTCGACGATCTCACCTTTTCCCTGCCACCGGGCGGCATTGTCGGCGTGGTGGGGCCCAACGGCGCCGGCAAGACCACCCTCTTTCGCCTGATCACGGGACAGGAAAAGCCCGACGCAGGCGAGATCCGTATCGGCGAGACCGTGAAGCTCGCCTACGTGGACCAGGAACGGGACGGCCTGGATCCGGACCAGACCATCTGGGAGGCCATCACCGGCGGCCGGGAAAGCGTCTGGCTGGGGACACGGGAGATCAACTCCCGGGCCTACGTGGCGCGGTTCAATTTCAGCGGCAGTGATCAGCAGAAGAAGGTGGGCGCCATCTCCGGCGGCCAGCGCAACCGGGTCCACCTGGCCCGCATGCTCAGGGAGGGCGGTAATGTCCTGCTCCTGGACGAACCCACCAATGACCTGGACGTGAACACCATGCGGGCCCTGGAAGAGGCCCTGGAGAGCTTTGCCGGCTGCGCCGTGGTCATCAGCCACGACCGCTGGTTCCTGGACCGGATCGCCACCCATATCCTCGCCTTTGAGGGGAACTCGGAGGTGGTCTGGTTCGAGGGCAATTACTCGGATTACGAGAAGGACTACCGCCGCCGGCGGGGCACGGCCGCGGACCGGCCGCACCGGATCCGTTACCGGCGCCTGACCCGGGCGTGAACCCCGGCCTGTCTCCTGTCAGACCGTGTAGCCGTTGCGGTGGATCTTCTCCAGCAGCCGGTCCGGGGCCTGCCTGAACTCCTCCAGGCCGTTGTCGGGGCGGTAGAACTCCTCGTTGAAGGTGGAGAGGAGCCGGAAATGCTGCCACCGGGTGATGTAGTACTCGATGAGTTCCGGCAGGAACGAGATCACGGTCACGTCTTCATCGGCATCCCGGTAGCTCGAGTTGAGCAGCCTGGCCGGTGAAAGGGTCTGGGTCTTGTAGAAGTTTTCCATGAACATGAGCTCCGCCGGCAGCCTGGCGTCGATGCCGATCCGGCTCATCCGGCGCAGGATCCAGAAGATCACGGTCCGGCCTGTCCTGGCCAGGGGATAGGGGACAAATATCCGGCGCGGCGTCGACAGGTCCAGGTAGGCGCGGATGGTGAGGATGAGTTCTGCCAGCTCCACCGGCTCCCGGTCGACAACGTTGTAGACCCGGCCGGAGAACTCGTCACGGTGTTCAAGCATATAGTGGATCAGGGGCGGCAGCTTCTTCGAGTGGGAGTAGGAGTGGAAGACACCACGGCTGGTCAGCAGGACCGGCATGGAGCGGTCGGCGATGGTGAAGAGCAGCCGGTGAAATCCCTGGATCTTGTGGTCGTGCTTGCCGTAGACCACGGCCAGCCGCAGGATGGTGTAGTCCAGGCCGCCGTGCCTGCCCATGTGCTCCAGGGTCAGCTCGGCCATGAGCTTGGACTTGGCATAGTTGGACATCCGGGCCGTGAGCGGCAGCCGGTGTGATTCGTCCAGGTCCCTGCCCGGCGGCATGACCGCGGCCGAACTGACGTGGATGAAGGGGATGTTGCGCTTGCTGGCGATTTCCGCCAGGTGGATGGCGCCGAGATAGTTCACCTCGTAGGCGAGCTGGGCATCGGAATTGATGGCGGCGATGGCGGAGTTGATGATGAAATCCGGCTGGTACTTGTCGCAGTAGCGGCGGATGTCGTCTGGTTCGCGCAGGCTGAGTTTCTTGCTGTTGGGCGCCATCAGCTCCACGTCGGGCACGTTCTTTTTGAAGTAGTGGACGATGGTGCCGCCGATCAGGCCGGAGCCGCCGACCAGGAGGCCGAGCCGCTTCGGACGGATCCCGACTCTCGCTGTTTCCCTGTCCTGCTGCTGCCTGGCTGTCTGCTCGGAAGACATGGACTCTACTTCTGCCGTGACGGGGGATTCTTTTGCGCCTGGATGGCGGTGATGGCCACGGTGTTGATGATGTCGGCGACCTGGCAGCCGCGGCTGAGGTCGTTGACCGGTTTCTTCAGTCCCTGCAGGACCGGGCCGATGGCCACCGCGCCCGAGGCGCGCTGGACCGCCTTGTAGGTGTTGTTGCCGGTGTTGAGGTCTGGAAAGATGAAGACCGTGGCCCGGCCGGCGACCTCGGAACCGGGCATCTTGGTGTTGGCCACCGAGGCGTCGATGGCGGCGTCGTACTGGATCGGTCCCTCCACCTTCAGGTCCGGCCGCCGCCGGCGCACGATCTCCGTGGCCCGGCGCACGTTCTCCACGTCCTCGCCCTTGCCCGATTCCCCGGAAGAATAGGAGAGCATGGCCACCAGCGGCTCGATGCCGAACCGTTCGGCCGTGTCGGCCGACGAGATGGCGATGGTGGCCAGCTGTTCGGCGTCCGGGTTGGGGTTGATGGCGCAGTCGCCGAAGACCAGGACCCTGGTCTCCAGGCACATGAAGAAGACACTGGAGATCAGCGAGACCCCGGGCGCGGTCTTGATGACCTCGAAGGCGGGCCGGATGGTGTGCTGGGTGGTGTGAACGGCCCCGGAGACCATGCCGTCCACCATGTCGTGGTAGACCATCATGGTGCCGAAGTAACTGACATCGGTCATGGCGTCGCGGGCAAAGTCGCGGGAGATCCCCTTGTGTCTGCGGAGCCGGTAGTAGGTCTCGGCGAACTGCTCGCGCAGGGGCGAGTCCTGGGGATTGATGATGGGGATACCGGGCAGGCGGATGCCCAGGGCCGAGCAGCGGCTGCGGATCTGCTTCTCCCTGCCGAGCAGGGTCAGGTCCACCACCCCGCGCAGGAGCAGGATCTCGGCCGCGCGCAGGATACGCTCCTCCTCGCCCTCGGGCAGGACGATGTGCTTGCGTTCCCGCTTGGCCCACTGGAACAGGGTGTACTCGAACATCACCGGCGAGACCGTGGTGGAGCGGGCGGCGCTGATCTTCGCCTCCAGGCTGTCGCTGTCGATGCCGGATTCGAACAGGCCGAGCGCCAGGTTGATCTTGCGGTTGTTTTTCGGGGTGATCCGCCCCTGGACCCTGCTTGCGGCCAGGGCGCAGCTGTAGGTGTCGCCGCCGGCGACGAGGATGGGGAAGGGCAGCTCGCCCAGCCCCTCGATGAGCCGGGTGATGTTCCTGCCCGGCAGCAGGTCGCCGGTGAGCAGCAGGCCGGCCAGGTTGGGCCAGGTGTTGGCGTACATGGCCGCAAGGGTGGTGAGAATGATGTCGGGCCGGTCACCGGGAGTGAGGATGAGGTCGTCCTCCCCGATGTAGGAGAGGTAGTTCTCCGGTCCCATGGCCGCGACCTTGAAGCTGGCCACGCTGCGGTGCAGTCCCTCCCGGGAGCCGAGCAGGAACCGGGCCCGCAGGGCCTCCATGATCTCGCCCACCGTGGGCCTGCTGAGCTCGGCGATCTCTGGCAGGACACCGAGGAGCAGGTCCCTGCTGCAGTGCTCGCGCAGGTGCCTGTACATCTCGTCCGGCGGGGCGGTGGAGACCCGGTTGACGATGATGCCCAGGAGATGGCAGTGTTGGGCGTGAAAGGATTTTTCCGCCACCCGGATGGTACGCAGGATCTCGTCGGCATCCTTGTCGTGGCCGTTGGAGACATAGAGGGCCGGCACCCCCAGGTTGCGTGCGATGTCCACGTTGATGTCGAACTCGAAGGCCTCGGAGAGTGACGAGATGTCCAGCCCTTCGCAGAGGACGAAGTCGCACCGCTTCTCCAGTTCCTTGAACTTGGCGATGATGCCCTCGTGCAGGGCCTTGATCCGGCCCTGCGAGACCAGTTCCCGGGCCTGGTCATGGGTGAAGCCGTGCATCTCTCCGGGGGTGGCCGCCACGGGGTAACGGCTCAGGATCACGGCCATGTCGTTGTCGCGGTCAGGAGGTCCCGGTGTCACCGGCCGGAAAAAGCCCATCCGCCGGATGCGGCGTGACAAAAGCTCCATCAGGCCGATGGTCACGGCGAGCTTGCCGCTGTCGGGCTCCAGGGTGGCGACGTAGAGACTGGTGGTCATGGTCTTTTCCCCGCCTCCGCGTCCTGCGCAGGTTGCACGGGCAGGGCAGAGGTTGTAGTGTGCAACGGGCGGTACACGTTCCCGGAGGCGGACGCCAGGGACAGGTGGATTGCATCGTCCCGGTTGCGTGCAACCGCCTGTCCGGCAGGGTTGACTTGTTGAAGAAAAATCCTAAAATTAAATAATTCTATCATATTGGGAGTGATGCGTCAAGCTGTTGTCAAGAATTTTCTTGACAGAATTCATGCCACATGGTGGTATGATTTGTTCATGACCCGATCTTCCCGGTCAGGATCCGGGGCCGGCGGAATATGGACAGCCTGCGGTGAGCCGGCAATGACGGTCAGCCGATTCCCGGAGTGCAGGCGGAACATCACGATGTCGCGTGAACAGCAGAAACGTACGTAACCGATGGGCAGAGACAGCGGGGCAGCAGTGACTGATTCAGGGACAAAACGGTCAGACATCCTGCTGGTCGAACGAAAATACTTCACCTTTGCCGAGCCGCCCCACGAGATGGTCCTGGACAGCGGCGCCAGGCTGGGGCCCATCACCCTGGCCTACGAGACCCTGGGTGAACTCAACGGGGACCGGTCCAACGCCATCCTGATCCTGCACGCCTTTTCCGGCGATTCGCACGTGGCCGGCTACCTGCGGGAAAACGACCAGCGGCCCGGCTGGTGGGACAACATGGTGGGCCCCGGCAAGCCGGTGGACACGGACCGGTACTTTGTCATCTGTTCCAACATCCTCGGCTCCTGCATGGGTTCCACCGGTCCCTCGTCCATCAATCCCGGGACCGGCCGGCCCTATGGCCTGGACTTTCCCATGGTCACGATCCGGGACATGGTCCGGGCCCAGAAACACCTCATCGACCACCTGGGGATCAGCCGGATCATGTGCCTGATCGGCGGTTCCGTGGGCGGGATGCAGGTGCTGCGCTGGTGCACCGAGTACCCGGAGATGGTGGTCTCGGCCATACCGCTGGCCACCACCACCCGCCATTCGGCCCAGGCCATCGCCTTCAACGAGGTGGCCCGGCAGGCGATCATGGCCGACCCGGACTGGAAGGGAGGCGATTACTACGACGGGCCCGGCCCGCGGCACGGGTTGGCCGTGGCGCGGATGATCGGCCATGTCACCTATCTCTCCGACGAGGCCATGCGCGAGAAGTTCGGCCGCAGGCTGCAGAGCAGACGGACCCTGTCCTATGATTTCGGCGGTGATTTCCAGGTCGAGAGCTACCTGCGCCACCAGGGCGAGAAGTTCGTGGAGCGCTTTGACGCCAACTCGGTGCTCTACATCACCAAGGCGGCCGATTACTTCGACCTGGAGGCGGGCAACGGCAGTTCGCTCATCAACGAGGCCCTGGCCCGGGTCTCCTTCCTGGTGATCTCGTTCAGCTCGGACTGGCTCTACCCCACCTACCAGGCGCGGAACCTGGTCTCGGTGCTCAAGAAAAACGGCAGCGACGTCAGCTTCTGCGAGATCGAGGCGCCCTGGGGTCATGACGCCTTTCTCCTGCCCAACCCGCACCTGGACGACCTGATCAGCGGTTTCCTCGACCGGATATACAGGGAACAGTGCCAGCGATGAACAAGGCGGATAAACAGATACCGCGGATGCGTTTCGACCTCCAGGTCATCGCCTCCTGGATCGAACCCGGCAGCAGGGTCCTCGATCTCGGCTGCGGCAACGGCGACCTGCTGCTCTACCTCAAGGAACACAAGCAGGTGCGCGGCACCGGCATCGAGCTGGCCGAGGACAAGGTGATCCGCTGTATCGAACGGGGGCTGACCGTGCTCCAGGGTGACTTCCGCCAGGAGGTCCGGGACTATCCCGAGGGCCGGTTCGACGTGGTCATCCTCAGCCAGACCCTGCAGCAGGTCCTGGACCCGCGGGAGCTGCTCATCGAGCTGCTGCGCATCGGCAGGCGGGTGATCGTCAGCTTTCCCAATTTCAGCCACTGGCTGGCCCGGCTGCAGCTCCTCTTCACCGGCCAGGCCCCGGTGACCAACCAGTTACCCTATGAATGGTACAATTCGCCCAATGTGCGGGTGATCACCATCAAGGACTTCAAGCGGTTCCTGCGCACCATCGGGGTGCGCCTGGTCCGGGAGGTGGCCATCAACACCCACCACCACGACCTGGAGGGCAACGTGATCCATCGCTTCACCAACCTGCGGGCGACCTATGGTATCATGATGCTGGAAAAGGCCTCCTGACGGAACCCGGAACGTGTCATCAACCAACCAGGGAGTGTCATGGGTGATAAGGAAATACTCGCCGGTACCTGCAACAGTGATCTCGGCACGGCCAACGGCCACTACAACCGGATCCCCGGCGTGGTGCACCGGCTGACGGAAGGATTCAAGCAGGGCCGCTGGGCCAGCCACATCGAGCCGGTGCCCATTCCCTCCAAGGAAGAGGTCATCGACCTGATCCTGCAGGCGCAGCAGATCCTTTTTCCCGGTTTCTTCACCGGCATGGTGCTCAGCCCGCACAGCCTGGAGTACCACCTGGGTCAGAAGGTGAGTGTCTTTTTCGAAAACCTGGCCCGCCAGATCAGCTCGGCCATCCGCCACGACTGTTTCCGCCACAACCAGTCCTGCACCATGTGCGGTGAACGGAGCTACCAGATCGCCGCCGACCTGGTGGACCGTCTGCCGGCCATCCGCGAGCTGCTGGAGTCGGATATCGAGGCGACCCTGGTGGGTGATCCGGCCGCAGCCAACGCCGACGAGGTGGTCTTTTCCTATCCCGGCCTGTTCGCCATCATGGTCTACCGGCTGGCGCACGCCCTCGTGGAACTGGAGGTGCCGGTGATTCCGCGGATCATGAGCGAGTATGCCTACCACCGCACGGCCATCGACATCAACCCCGAGGCCCGGATCGGGGCCAGTTTCTTCATCGATCACGGTGCCGGCGTGGTGATCGGCGCGACCACGGACATCGGCGACCGGGTGCGGGTCTACCAGGGGGTGACCCTCGGCGCCCTTTCCCTGCCTCGGGACGCGGCCCGGCGGCTCAGGAACAGCAAGCGCCATCCCACCATCGAGGATGACGTGATCCTGTACGCCAACGCCACCATCCTCGGCGGCGAGACCGTGGTCGGGGCACGCTCGATCATCGGCGGCAATGTCTGGCTCACCGAGTCGGTGGGGCCGGACACCAAGGTGATCCTCAAGCAGCCCGAGCTGGTGTATCTCGGCAACAAGCAGAACAGCACAGGAGAGATGTGATGGAGCCACTGGACAACATTACCCGGGCCGTGGGCAACACGTCCCTGGTCCGCCTGGACAGGATCGGGGCAGGCACAGACGCCGAGATCCTCGGCAAATTGGAGTCGGGCAATCCCCTGGGCAGTGTCAAGGACAGGATTGCCGTGGCCATGATCGAGCATGGCGAGAGTGAGGGCAAGGTGCATCCGGGAACCACCATCATCGAGCCGACCAGCGGCAACACCGGTATCGGGCTCGCGTTTGTCTGCGCCAGCCGCGGCTACCGGTTGATCCTGACCATGCCCGAGACCATGAGCATCGAGCGGCGCAAGCTCCTGGCCCATCTCGGCGCCGAGCTGGTCCTGACACCGGGAGACCAGGGCATGCGGGGCGCCATCGACCGGGCCCGTGCCCTGCACGAGGAGACCCGTGAATCCTGGATGCCCAACCAGTTCGACAACCCGGCCAACCCGGCCATCCACCGGCAGACCACCGGGCCGGAGATCTGGGAACAGTGCGGCGGCCGGGTCGATGTCCTGGTCGCCGGGGTGGGCACCGGCGGCACCATCACCGGTGCCGGCGGTCTGCTCAAGGAGCGTAATCCCGACCTGGTCGCCGTGGCCGTGGAACCGGCCGATTCACCGGTCCTGTCGGGCGGGGAGCCGGGTCCGCACAAGATCCAGGGAATCGGCGCCGGCTTCGTACCCCGGGTCCTGGACCGGTCGCTCATCGACGAGGTGGTGCAGGTGACCGGCGATGCGGCCCTGGAGATGGGCAGGGCACTGGCCCGGCGGGAAGGTATTCTCTGCGGTATCTCGTCCGGCGCCGCCATGGTGGCGGCCCTGGAGATCGCCCGCCGGCCCGGCTATGCCGGCAAGCGGATCGTCGTGGTCCTGCCCGATACCGGGGAGCGCTACCTGAGTACCGACCTGATGCGATAGCGTCGCCTGCGAGTGGAGCGCGGCTCCGGGCCCCGGGCGTGCAACTGCCGCGGGATGTCTTTACCACCTGGAAAAGGAGACAATAGCATGGGAACGATCATTTCGCTCAATATCAGCAGGAAAAAGGGGGTCAACAAGGAACCGGTGGAGTCGGTCCGGCTCAGGGTCGATCACGGCATCGAGGGTGATGCCCATGCCGGGGACTGGCACCGGCAGGTGAGCCTGCTGGCCGAGGAGTCCATTGACATCATGCGGGCCAGGGGCCTGGAGCTGGAGCCCGGCGCCTTTGCCGAGAATATCACCACCCGCGGTATCGACCTGGCCGGCCTGCCCGTGGGTACGCGGCTGGTCAGTGGCGAGGTGGAGCTGGAGGTGACCCAGATCGGCAAGAAGTGCCACCAGGGATGCGCGATCTTCAAACAGGTCGGCGACTGCATCATGCCGCGGCAGGGTATCTTCGCCCGGGTCATCTCTCCGGGTTCCCTCCACCGGGGAGATTCCCTCGAGATCAGGGAGTAGGAAACGCCGGCGGCTCAGTGGATGCGGGTGGGCGGCCCGGTGTCGCGGCCGCGCATGTACATCAGGAAAAGGCCCATGTTGTTGCCCACCTTGCGAAGGCCATCGGGCAGCTCGAACAGTTTTTTCACCGGTTCGGCCGGTCGTATGTCACGCAGCTCCGTGGTGATCTCCCGGTCGGAACGGCTGCGCAGGACCATGGGCAGTTCGCCGGAGTGCCAGATGACCCTGGTTGTGGTGGTCCGGCGGCCCATGACGCTCCGTGTCCGCGTCACCTCCTTCCTGGTGCAGGAGAACCCCTGCACCGCCTCCCGGCCCAGGACCCTGACCCGGTCGCCCCCGGCCGCGCCCCGGGTCATCCGGTCCCATGTCCCCTGGTCCAGCGGAATCTCGACATAGATCTTCTTTTCCGGCGCCAGGGCCCAGAGCAGGCCCAGGTCGTGCCGGAAGATCATCACCATGTCGCCGGTCGCGGACTCGGCCCGTATCTTCTCTCCTGCCATGGTGATCTTTTCTGTCTGCAGCACCCTGCCGTTGTCGTCCAGGACCACCTTGTCGGCCGTAAACGCGGTGATGGCCGCCGCTGCGGAGGCACCGGCGAGCACCTGCGCCAGCAGGGCGAGAATAAAGACGGCCCGGGCCGGGATGAGTTCCAGTGCGGGGTTTTCCATGATTCCTCCCTGATCCGAGTCCCTGTGATGGATTGTGACTCCCTGTACCCTGTAGGTACTGTCGGCGGCAGGAGATGTCAAGTGGTCTTCGCCCGGCCGGAAGGTCCGGGTCGTGCCGGACCCTGCCGGCAGCGGTATTCATCGTCCCCCCCTCGTACTTGTCGCCAATTTTTCAGTTCCGTGGTAAGGTAGAATTTTCAACCCGGTGGCGATCTCTGGGCATGCCGCTGCAGGGGCAAAGGGTTTTTTTTCACGATTTTCAAAGGGCAGGGTTCCAGTAGCAGGGAAGGGACCGGGGGACTCCTCCTCTCCGGTGGCCATGGCCGAAAGCCGGAGCACGGCACACATGGGGAGGTCCGGGATGCGGAGGTCATGGAGCAGGGAACGATCTATACCACGGCCGGTGCACCGCTCGTTCCCGGCCTGGGGAGACTGCTCGACCGGGCCGGCCTGGCCCGGCGGGTGAGCGGGGCCGGAACCGTCCTGATCAAGCCCAACCTGGTCGACGCCCTGGCGCCGCCGGTCACAACGCCGGTGGATATCGTCGAGGCCCTCATCGACTGGCTCAGGGAGGCCTGTGACGTCCACATCGTCATCGGAGAGGGTACCGCGGCCAACCGCCACGATACCTGGTATGTCTTTGCCCGGCTCGGTTACGTGGACCTGGCGCGGCGCAAGGGGGTGGAGCTGGTGGATCTCAACAGCGAGCAGACCGTCTGCCGCCGCCGTACCGACTGCCGGCGCTGGCCCGAACTCCACCTGCCGCTCCTGGCCTATGACGCCTTTCTCCTCTCGGTGCCGGTGCTCAAGGCCCACACCATGGATGCGGTCACCCTGACCCTGAAGAACATGATGGGGCTGGCGCCGCCGGCCCATTACCAGGAGGGTGATTCCTGGAAAAAGTCGGCGTTTCACCGCGACCTGGGCCAGGCCGTCGCTGATCTCAACCGGTACCGGTGTCCCGATTTCACCCTGCTCGACGCGCGTGTGGGCATGGCCGAGGCGCATCTCTTCGGTCCTGTCTGCGATCCGCCGGTGGGCATGCTGGTGGCCGGCTACGACCCGGTGGCCGTGGATGCCCGGGGCGCCTCGCTCCTGGGAAAGGACTGGCGACAGGTGGAACATATCCGGAGGCTGCACGGGGAGCTGGGCCTGGCAGAACCCCTGCGGATCATCGAGGTGGAGGACGAGGGAGGCAGGAATGAGAAAACGGGTCCGGATCGACATCGACTACCGGCGGGACTGCTGATGGGGGTTCAGGGACGTGCGGGCACGTCTTGAACAGCAGGCGCCGGGCGAGAGCTTCCGTTTCCTGTGCGACCGGAAGATGGCGCGGAGGATGGCGCCGGTGATCCTTGATGCCCACGGCGAGATCCTGGAACAGGATGAACGATCCTACGGTGTTGTCTTCCTGGTGCGGAAACGATGAGTTCCGGCGGCGAGAGCGGTCAGGCGCCGCGGGAGGCGGCCGCGGGCAGCGAGACGGCCGGGGGCACATGCAGACGGTGCGGCACCTGCTGCCGGCAGGGAGGGCCGGCCCTGCACTCAGGGGACCTGGGGCTGATCCGGTCCGGCGCCCTGCGGCGGGAACACCTGGTAACGGTCCGCCGGGGTGAGCTTGCTCTGGCACCGCTTGCCCGGGAACCGGAGCCGGTGGGCAGCGAATTTCTCAAGGTCCGGGGCCAGGGCGGTGAGTGGTGCTGCCTCTTCTACGATCATGCGAGCCGGGGATGCACCATCTACCGGCGGCGGCCCGTTGCCTGCGGCCTGCTGGACTGCAGCCGGCCGGAGGAGATCCTGGCCATCGCCGGCCGGGACCTGCTGACCCGGTTTGACTGCATGGCCCCGGACGATCCCCTGCTTGCCCTGGTCCGGGAACATGAGCGGCAGTGTCCCTGTCCGGACCTGGCCCGGGTGGGAGAACGGCTGCAGAGCGGGCGGCAACGCCGGGAAACCCTGCACTGGCTGACCGGCCTGGTGAGCCGGGACCTGGCCATACGGTCCCGGGCCGCGGCCCGCCATGGCTTGTCGGTGGAGCTGGAGCTGTTCTGTTTCGGCAGACCGCTTTTCCAGGTCCTGGTACCGCTGGGGGTGGTGACCCGCGAGTCGGCCACCGGCTTGACACTGCAATACGGGCCGCAGGGACCATGACCGGGCACCGGTGTGCCTGCTTTGAAAAAAAGGATGCCTGCCGGCGGCATGGAGGCGCGGGTTGCGATTCGTCCGCAGGCTGGCATGAAACACGCATATCAAAACAACACGCAGCAACAAGGAGGTTTTCCAGCAACACCTGACAGGCGGAAGCCGGGGAGGTGGTTATGAAGGGAAGAGAACGGCGTGGCTGCCAGCGATATCCGCTGCATTATCCGGTGCTTCTGCGGATCGGGGGAGAGAGCGGCACCGGCGGGGAACAGCACCTGGCCGAGATCCTCGACGCAGGTGTCAACGGCATGCGGCTCCAGCTGACAAACCAGGATCTGCTCCGGGCCGGGCGGGAGGTGACGATATTCTGTCAGCCTGCCCGCCGCAGACAGGCCGACGAAAACTGGACCGTGTTTGAACTTCGGTGCCGGGTGGTCTGGGAGGACATCGAGAACCGGGAGGTCGGCCTGCACTATATCAACTGAGCCGCCGCGGCTACGGCTTGAGCACGACGTGCAGTTCCCCTTCCCGGACAGTGATGGACTGCACGCCGTCGGCAAAGGTCTTCCAGAAGCCCTGCCCGCCTCCGTACTCGCGGACCAGGTCGATATTTTTCAGGTTGCCCAGCCAGGCATTGGGGAGAGGTACGCCCATGATGCTGACGCCGCGCAGTTTGACCACCGGCCTGCGGTCGCGAAAGGCAATCTCCACCCCGGCCCGGACGCGGAGGGTCTTGCCGCCCAGGACCGGGAAGTCAGGATCCATCGGGATCAGCAGCCTGGCGCTGACCAGGTTGTCTGCCAGGTCAATGGCCATCTTCCGGGCCAGGTCGGTGTTCTTTGCCAGCAGGGCGTTGAGTTCCCGCTCGGTGAAGCGGATCTCCCTGGATGCGCCCTCCTCGCTGTAGGGCTCCGGCCGGAGAGCCCCTGCCGGCAGAGGAGTCTGGCGCGGTCCGGACGGGGCGGGTCTGTCGAGCGGGCCGGGCGGGGCCTTGCTGTCGGCCATGACCTCGAGCCGCTCCAGTTTCTTCTCCAGGCGCTGTTCCTCGTTCCTGTCCAGCACCACGGGCCGGAACGGGGCAGGATGGAGCCATGTCCGCAGGAGAAGAAATCCGGCCGCGGCCGTGATCAGCATGGTGGCGATCACGATGACCGTGACCTGCAGGCCCGAGAAACCCTTTCTGCCGTCCTGTCCGCCCATTTGTTGTCCCTGTCTGCTGGTTCATGTATATGGTACAGCCGCCGCGCCGATATCCCCCTGCCTGTTCCATCCTAAACCGGAGGCCGCCGGCAGGCAAACGATTTGTCACCAGCATTGGCCCTCCCGGTCCGGCCCGCTGCGGCGGCATGCCTGGGACGGACCTGCTCCGGGGACATGGAGGCGGATCCGAACCCTTGAACAGCGTCCTCCATTGTCACCATCCCTGCCCATGAACAGATACCTTGTCGCTGTCCTCGCGATCATCCTCTGCGGCTACCTGCTGGAGCTTGCCGCCTCCCTGCTCAACCTGCGGGCCCTTGACCCCAAGCTGCCTGACGGGTTCCGGGACGTCCTGGATGCGCAGAAGTATGCAAAGAGCCAGGAGTACACCCGGGTGACCACCCGGTTCGCCATGGTGCGGGAAGCCGTGACCACCCTGCTTACCGTGGCATTCATCCTGGCGCACGGCTTCAATCTCCTCGATATCATGGCCAGGAGCATCGGCCACGGCACCTTGGGCACGGGCCTGCTCTTCATCGGCCTGCTGCTCCTCCTGGCCGGTCTTGTCAACCTGCCCTTTGCCGTCTATTCCACCTTTGTCATCGAGGAACGGTTCGGTTTCAACCGGACCACTGTCAGGACCTTTATCGCCGACATCGCGAAGTCTCTTCTCCTGGCCGTGCTTCTGGGCGCACCCCTGCTGGCCGCGGTGCTGTGGTTCTTTGAAGCCGCCGGTTCCATGGCCTGGCTCTACTGCTGGGTGGTGCTGGTGCTCTTTGTTCTCATCTTCCAGTTCCTGGCACCGGTGGTGATCATGCCGCTCTTCAACCGGTTCACCCCGCTGGAGGACGGGGAACTCAAGCAGATGATCCTCGACTATGCCCGGGGCCGGGGTTTTGCCGTGCAGGGGATCTACACCATGGACGGCTCCAGGCGCTCCACCCGTCTCAATGCCTTTTTCACCGGCCTGGGCCGCTTTCGCCGCATCGTCTTTTTCGATACCCTGCTCGAGCGGCTGACCCCGGGAGAGATCCTGGCCGTTCTTGCCCACGAGACCGGCCACTGGAAGCGCCATCACCTGGTGAAGATGATGGCCGCCACCATCCTCCACCTGGGTGTCATGCTCTTCATCCTGTCGCTTTTTCTCGGCAATCGCCTCCTGTTCGATGCCTTTGGCATGGAACATGTCTCGGTCTATGCCGGCCTGGTTTTTTTCGGATTTCTCTATGCACCTGTCTCTTCGCTCTTCTCCGTGGTCCTCAACCGGATATCCCGCGCGCACGAATACGAGGCTGACGCGTACGCGGTGCAGACCACCGGCAGGGCGCAGGAGCTGATCAGCGGCCTCAAAAAGC
>DRKI01000131.1 GCA_011051875.1 Desulfobulbus sp.
ACTGGCGAACTGGGTCAGGTTGAATTCAAAGAAGTCAAAGGGACTGCCCTCGAGATTCCTGGCAATCACGTTGGCCACCTGCTTGACGGCAAAGGACTTGCCGGAGCCGGGCGGACCGAAAACGCCGATGCACAACGGCCTGAGCACGTGTCGCTTGGAGACGTAGGACTCCATGACATTATGCAGGGTGATGACCGGGTCAATCTCGGCCGGATCGGTGGTGCGCAGGTGCCCGAGCTGGAAGATGGGCAGCTCGGCAAAGCCCCGGCCCCGGTTGACCTCTTCCTTGAGGTGGTGGAGGACCGAGACGATCACGTCCAGGTAATCGAAAGGCGGCCCCCCGTAGGGACTTGCGGTGACGCTCCGGGCCGGCCGCCGGAAAAAGGAGCGCAGGGCCTTTTTCTTGTTCTCGTTCCAGACCTGGCTGGCCACCAGGTCGAGGGTGGTGTCAAAGTCGGCGGAAAATGCCGGCAGCTCGACGAAGGAGGGGTCGGGGGTGGTGTTGATGAAAGAGCAGGGCGAGCCGTCGGGAAAAGTGGCCGAGAGATCGAGATTGGGAAATTCCAGGCCGTCGGTGAAATAGTAGCCATGCTCGTAGAGGAGGTGCCAGTTGATCAGGACCTGCTTGGAGAAATCGAAGATGTAGTTGCGGCAGAACTCGAAGCCGCCGAAACGCATGGCGTCCATGGTCAGCATGGAGGTGACCATGGTGTCATAGCAGGGGACGGATCCGCGCTGCCTGGGCGAGGATTTTTCCGGGAGGTGGTTCTTGCGGTATCTGAAAAAGGTCCCCTCCGGGCCGACGTAGAGGAGGCCGTGCGGGAACATCTCGACGATGATGTGGCAGAGAAAACGGTTCTTCTCCCGGTCCCAGAGCCCCACCTCGGGCGTGCGCAGGGCGCGCAGGCTCATGGCGACGATGGTCTCCCAGTTGACCGAGCTGTCCATCTCCATGCGGGTGGTCTCGAGATCCGAGAGACGGCAGAAGAGGGTGAACCGGTCGCCGAGCCGCTCGGCCCACTGCTGCCAGTGGGCCACCGAGATCCCCATGGCGATGCACCAGAAGCCGGGGTTCAGGTCGGCCAGGTCGTCACAGACCTGGGGCGGGACCCCGGAATCGTCGATGATGACGATGCCGGCGTTGTCCCGCATTTTCTCCAGGTTGCCATTGTTGATGACCAGGGGAGCGGACTCGGAACCGCGTCCCTCGGAGGGCAGGATCTGGTTGACCATGAACCAGCCGTGGTCCGGTTTTTCCACGGTCGCGCCCTTGCGTTTGCGGAAGATCTGGTAGACCTGTTTTTCGCGGCCGTAGGCGAGGGAGTTGAGGCGGGGTGTCATTTCCGATCCGGCCAGGTAGATGGAAAGCCAGGTCAGGCACTGTTCCAGGCGGCCGTTCTCGACCGAGACCCGGCCGGCCAGCAGGTCTATCGCGTCGCCCGGGTTGTAGCCGTAGGCGGGCAGGCTGCCCTCTTCGAGCAGGCTGACTTCCTTGATGGGCAGGTTGGTGATCCTGACGTTGGAGCCAAGCAGCAGGATCTTCGGTGATATCTGTTCCATGGGCGCGGCCGGAAAAAGGAAAGCGGGCGGCCGGGGCAAAGGAAGAGGACCGGCCGCCCTGGAGGAGGTATCGGGGTTACAGCAGGTTCATCCTGTCCAGGACATAGATCGCGCCCCGGTAGGAAACAACGATCAGCGCTACCCAGCAGATAAGCAGTACAGTACTCATTGGCGAACTCCTTGTCAGAAATCGGGAATCAGGATCCGGGCCTGCGAGGGTGCGGCCCGGTCCGGCACTCAATAGGCCTTGCCGCTGACCTCGTCGACGGTCAGCCTCCTGCGGTCCATGGCCCACCAGACATAGGCGATGTAGGCGAGCACAAAGGGAATGGCAATGGCGACATAGGTCATGACCATCAGGGTATAGGGACTGGACGAGGCGTTGGAGATGGTCAGGCTCGACTGCAGGTCCACCCTGGACGGGTAGAAGGCCGTGTTGTTGTAGGCCGGCAGCAGAAGGACCGTGAGCCCCACCAGCACCGTGCCGGGACCGGCGAACCAGATCCCTGCCCGGCTACTGGATTTTGCGCCGCGCAGAACACCGATGATCACCAGGACCAGGCCGCCGGCCAGGAGGGCGGCCAGCCAGGGATTGGCCAGCAGGTTGGCCAGGTACTTGCGGGTCACCAGCTCGATGGTGCCCTTGTCGTCGACAATGCCGTAGCCCTTCATCAGCAGCAGGCTGACCAGCACGTAGAGCAGAAACGGCAGGGAGCAGATGAAGTCGGTCCACACCGCCTGCCGCAGCCGCTGTTCCATCTCCGGGACCTGGCTCAGCTCGATGTTGTTGAGCAGGTAGAGACCGCCCAAGGTGCGGGCGTTGAAGACCAGGAACAGGCCCAGCGACAGGTTGAAGATGGAAAAGGCCGCCTCCAGGCCGCGCAGGGGACTGGTCCAGGTGACGAAGTTGTACTCGGAGAGCTGGAAGTTGGATCCGGTGTAGAAGGTCCCCACTGCCGCGCCAATGAGCAGGATGCCCACCGAGCCGTTGATGAAGAGAAACAGTTCATAGACCCGGGCGCCGAGAACGTTAAACGGCTTTTTCCGGTACTCGTAGCTCACCGCCTGCACGATGAAGGTGAACAGGATCAGGATCCATACCCAGTAGGCACCGCCGAAGGAGGTGGCGTAAAACTTGGGAAAGGCGGCAAACAGGGCGCCGCCGAACAGGACCAGGGTGGTGAAGGTGAGTTCCCACTTGCGGCCCAGGGAGTTGATGACCAGGTCTTTTTCGGTTTCCGTCTTGGCCACCTGCCAGAGCAGGGTCTGTCCTCCCTGGACAAAGGTCAGGAAGAGAAACAGGGCTCCCACCACGGAGCAGAGAAGCCACCAGAGATGCTGCAGGGTCGGGTAGTCGAGTGCTGCTATCATCTTATCCCTCCTCTGGTCCGATGCTGATCTGTTTGGCCATGATGCTCAGTTCCGCGATGAGCAGGATAGTGAACAGGATGGCGAACATGAAGAAGGTGGTCTGCACGGTGCCTGTGGTCAGGTTGGACCTGGCCACGGAGACCGGCAGCAGGTCCTGGATGGTCCACGGCTGACGGCCGACCTCGGCCACGATCCAGCCGGCCATGTGGGCGACGAACGCGAGCAGGATCATGGGCAGGCCCAGGATCTGCAGCCACTTCTGCTTCTGCAGGGTGTCTTTCCAGGAGAAGTAGAGAAAGGCGAGAAAGACCAGGGGAAAGAGGGTGCCCAGGACCACCATGATGTGGAAGGCGTTGAAGGACATGGCCACCGGCGGCACGGCCTGCTCGGGCCTGTCCAGGAAACCATACCCGAGATAGGGCTTGTTCTCGTTGAAGCCGGCAAGGGCCGCTGCCGCGCCCTCCGTGTCCCCGGCCTTTTTTGCCTTCTTGTAGTCGGCCAGCCGGGCTATGGCGATCTTGCCCTTTTCGATCTTCTCGGCAGCGCCCATGATCCCTTCTTCCCTGTTGCCGTAGACCAGGTCACTGATGCCGGGAACAAAGGTGCCCAGCGACCGGTTGGCAAGCAGGGTCAGCAGGCCGGGAATGCGGACCTCGAAGTGGAAGGCGTCCTGGTCGTCCCCCACCTTTTTGTCCGGGTTGATAATGCCAAACGCCACCAGGCCGGCGTTTTTCTCGCCCTTGTAGAGCCCTTCGAAGGCGGCCAGTTTCATGGGCTGGTGCTGGGCCACTTCGTAGGCCGCCTCGTCACCGGTGAGGCCGACCATGGCCGAGGCGAGCAGGCCGAAGATGGAGGCCACGACGATGGAGCGCCTGGCCATCTGAATGTGGCGCCCCTTGAGCAGGTACCAGCTGGAGATGGAGATGATGAAGAGCGAGGCCAGGAGCATGGACGAGCTGGTGGTGTGGGTGAACTTGGAGACCGCCACCGGGGAGAGGGCTACATCGGCAAAGTTCTGCATCTCGAAACGCGCCGTGTCCGGGTTGAAGGACTGGCCGGTGGGATACTGCATCCAGGCGTTGGCCACCAGGATCCAGACCGCGGACATGTTGGAGCCGATGGCAACCATCCAGGTGGAGAAGAGGTGGAACTTCTTCGAGACCCGGTTCCATCCGAAGAACATGACGGCAAAGAAGGTGGCCTCCAGGAAAAAGGCAACAATGCCCTCGATGGCCAGCGGTGCGCCGAAGATATCGCCCACCATCCAGGAGTAGTTAGACCAGTTGGTGCCGAACTCGAACTCGAGGATGATACCGGTGGCGACACCGATGGCGAAGTTGATCCCGAAAAGCTTCATCCAGAACTTGGTGAGCCGCTTCCACTCCTCGTTGCCGGTCCGCACGTAGATGGTGTGGTAGAAGGCGATGATCCAGGTGATGCCCAGGGTCAGCGGGACGAATATCCAGTGATACAGCGCTGTCAGGGCGAACTGCGCCCTGGCCCAGTTCACCATGGTCGGGTCCATGTTCTCGATCATAATCTTTCTCCTCCTTGTGTTGGAATTTGTCCCCGGGCCGGCGTGGTGATCTGTTCCAGCACGTAGTCGGCCCGCTGTTCATCGGTTGAAAAGCGTGTCCCCAGGA
>DRKI01000132.1 GCA_011051875.1 Desulfobulbus sp.
ACTTCGAGGAACTTTTCCTGCGGCTCGACAAGATCGCCCAGGTCCGGTCCCTGGTCCGCAATGCCGGCGATCTGCGCGAGGCCATGGACGTCACCGAGGCCTCGGCCGCCCAGACCATCCAGCAGCTCGAAATCGCGGCCGGCGACCTGCAGCTCCGGCTGGACCAGGTACGGGAGATCCTGGCAGACGATGGGCAGGAACCGGAGGCGCGCATCAATGAGGCCCTCCGCATCCTCGACCGGCAGAACGGCTGACCACCATGCATGAACATGACCGGGACGGCCGGGCCCTGGCGCACCTGCTGGCCATTGTCGATCGGCTGCGTGGCAGGGACGGCTGCCCCTGGGACCGGAAGCAGACTCCCGAAACTCTGAAAAAATACCTGCTGGAAGAGACGGCCGAACTGGCAGAGGCCATTGATTCCGGCGATGCATCCCATATCCGGGAGGAGATCGGCGACCTCTTCTTCATCCTGGCCATGCTGACCGCCATGTTCCGGGAAAAGGATCTCTTCTCCGCCGCTGACGCCCTCAACGACATCATCGAAAAGATGATCCGCCGACACCCCCATGTCTTTGCCGGCCAGGCCACTGGCAGTGAGCGGGAACTGCGAAGACAGTGGGAGACGATCAAGGCCGGCGAAAAACAGACCAGGAATTCCTGATCCACCTTTCCGCCTCCTGGCCATCCTCTTGCAGCCCGCGTCATTGTCCTCCTGGTTCGAGTGAGTTGTCCATCCGCAGAAAAAATACAAATGGTTTTCATTTTCAAACGTGCAGGTGGGTGCAACGTCCGGTCCAGGTCCCTGCCTGATCCTCAAAATTCTGTTTTTCATTGACATCAATTCCACAGGAAGGTAAAAAAAAAGGTTCACCATTATCATCGCCGGAGCACCAGGCTGCGGCCACTGACAATAAAACCTTCTCGCTCTCACCCGGGAACGGACTGCAGCGAGGGCCAGCAAGACCATGAGGAGGCACCATGCGACACTACGAAACCACCTATATTCTTCGCCCGAACCTGGGTGAGGAGCAATTCACGGAAATCATCGAGCGAACCAACTCGATCATAACCGGTGACGGCGGCACCATCATCGAGGTCGACCGCTGGGGCATGCGCAAGCTGGCCTATGAGATCAAGAAAGAGGTCCAGGGCTATTATGTCTATGTCAATTATGCCGCCCCGGGCAAGACCATTGATGAGATCGAGCGCATATTCCGCATCGACGACCGGTTGCTGCGCTACCTGACCATCAAGCTCTCCGACTCCATGGACCAGGCGGCCATCGAGAAGGAACAGCAGCGGATCGCCGCCCGGTCCGAGACCGGAGATGAACAGGTCGAGTCCGCAACCACGGAAACAGCCGGAACGGCCAAAGAGGCCACCGCTGAAAAGACCGAATAATCACCGCGCCATCAAGGCCGGACGTTGCGGACGGCCAGACGGCCGGCAGCATGAATCTATTCCGGCAGCGCCGGATCAGGAGAACAGCGAACATGGCACCGAGAAAAAGAGTATTTTCCCGTCGCAGGGTATGCCGCTTCTGCACGGACAAGGAACTGGTTATTGATTACAAGGATCCCAAGACCCTGAGAAATTTTGTCACCGAGCGGGGCAAGATCATTCCCAAACGGATTTACGGCACCTGTGCCCGCCATCAGCGTCAGCTCACCGAGGCCATCAAGCGTGCCCGGCAGCTGGCCCTGATGCCCTACAGCGGCCCGACCCAGTACTGAGCCCGTTGTGGCGGAACCGGTCGCCATGCTGGCTCCTGCTGTCGGGGGCGGACCGGGGTTGAGGCGGACTACCATGATCCCGGGTTCCACCCCCGCATCCCGGGCGTCCGGCTGACATGGCAGCACAAGGCAGCAACCATCCCGGAAGGTCGTCTTTCTTTTCCGGCCAGACCCTGATGGTGGCAATGGTCTATGTCCTGCCGGTGCTGATCCCGGCCCTGTTCGGCTGGATGAACATGGTACTGGCCGTTCCGGCCTTTTATGTCCTGCGGGTTTTTGGCACCAGGGAAGGCACGTCACTGCTGCGCAACGGCCTGCTTCTGGCCGCGCTGGGAGCGCTCCTCCTGAACCAGGTGGGTGTCTTTCTTTTCTCCCTCACCATGCTGCCTCTGGCCTACAGCCTCGACCGGAGCGCCGCCCTGGGCGAGGGGCCGGCCAGGGCCGGGGCCAGGGGGACAATAACACTGGCCCTTACCTGGATCGCCTTCTGGACGATCTACGGTATCACGGCCGGCATGAACCCCTACAACCACCTGCTGGAACTCCTCGATGCGGGGTTCACGCAGACATTTGAGATCTACAAGAGCAATACCGATCTTCCCGCCGAGGTCCTGCTCGACCTCGACCGGGTGATCAGTGAACTGAAGCTGCTGGTACCCAGGATCCTGCCCGGTGTGCTCGCCTGTATGGTCCTGATGACCGTCTGGATGAACATGGTTGCGGGCAATACCCTGCTCCTGCAGCGCAACCCTGAGAAGGCGCCCTGGGCCGGCTATTCCGGCTGGCGGCTGCCGGAGCAGCTTGTCTGGCTGCCCATCATCGCCCTGGCCCTGACCCTGATCGGCCAGGGAAGGATACGCGATGCCGGGATCTGCCTGCTCCTGGTCGCAGGCCTGGTCTATTTTTTCCAGGGGCTGGCGGTCTTTATCCACCTGCTCGAACGTTGGAAGGTTCCCCGCTACCTGCGGCTGGTCTTCTATCTCCTGCTCATCATCCAGAGTTACGGTCTCATCCTGCTGGCCGTGCTCGGGATTGCCGATGTGTGGATCGATTTCCGCCGGATGGGCAGGAATGACGGACAACCCGGAGAGGAGTGAATCTTGCGGACGGGAAACGGGTACCGCGCAGCGCCGCAGGCTCCATTTTGACGCCCCGTTGAACGAACATACCGGCCAGGGTCTGGAAAAAGCCGCCCGGGCCGCCACACCAGAGAGGACTGTACCAATGGAAATCATCCTGAAAAAAACCATCGACACCCTGGGCCGGGAAGGCGATATCGTCAACGTCAAGCCCGGCTATGCCCGCAACTACCTGATTCCCAAGCAGATGGCGGTCCCGGTCAACAAGGCGACCCTTGCCCGTCTCAAGAGGGAACAGCAAGCCATCGCCGACCGGCTTGCCCAGGAGAAAAAAGAGGCCGAAACCATGGCAGCCAAGCTCGAGGGCAAGGTGGTGGATATCGCCCGCCGGGTCGGAGAGGAAAATCGGCTGTTCGGCTCGGTCACGACCAGTGATATCGCCGGACGCCTCGAGGAGATGGGGATCACGGTGGACCGGCGCGCCATTGTCCTGACCGATCCCATCAAGAGCATCGGCGAGTCCCGGGTCAGTGTCAAGGTCGGTTACCAGATGACCGCCGAGATCACCGTCCAGGTCGTGCCGGAAAACGTCGGGGACCAGCCTGTTCAGAACGATGAGGCAGTCCAGGAGGACCAGGGCGACCAGCAAGAAGAGGAACAATAAATAAACGCGTACGTCGGCACAGGACCCCGGCCTCTGCACGATCGCGCCGGCCCGCATAGAGGGCCCCTGTCGTGAACCGGCACGCCCGGGGTGCGGCGCCCTTGTTTCAGGTTGCAGTGATATCCCCCAGCTTAGCCCGCATATTGCACCAAGGTCGTCGCGAAAGGTCTGAAAATGCCATGAATGCAAGGAACAGCGCAAAAAGGACCGCAGGCATATTGCAATATTCCGAGGAATCCTTTTTACGCTGTAACGCAGCAGGCATGGTATTTTCGGGCCTTGCAGCAGATCGCCTGTGAAATATGCGTTAGACCCGGCGACCATGGGCCCGGACGTGTCCGTGGTCGTTTCTCTTTGATCCGCCAGCACCGGTAACGGGAACCGAGATTCCATGCAACACCAGCCCCTCTCCCCACACCCGGTTTCCCCGAACATGCTTCCGCCCCAGAACGTGGAGGCGGAACAGGCGGTCCTCGGCACCATCCTCCTGCAGGACAAATCCCTCCTCAAGGTCATCGAGATCATCGGGCCTGACGACTTCTACCGTGACGCCCACAAGATCATCTTCCGGGCCATGCTCACCCTGTTCGAGAAGCATGAGCCCCATGACCTGATCACGGTCACCGGCCTGCTCAGCGACCAGAACAAGCTGGAGCAGGTCGGGGGGGCAGCCTATCTTGCCTCGCTTACCGATATCATCCCGTTTTCCGGCACCCTGGTCCACCATGCCAGGATCATCAGGAAGAAGGCCATCCTGCGCCGGCTGATCCAGACCACTTCCGAGGTGGCGGCCCGCTGCTATGATGCCCAGGATGACATCGACACACTGGTGGACGAGGCGGAAAAGACCATCTTCGAGATCGCCCAGGCCAAGAAGGGCACCGGTTTTGAGCCCATGTCCGCCATCGTGCCCAGGGCCTTTGACCGGATCACCAAGCTCTTCGACCGGCAGGAACACATCACCGGTGTCGCCACCGGATACGAGGAGCTTGACCGCATGACTGCCGGCCTGCAGCCCGCAGACCTGATCATCCTCGCCGGCCGTCCCTCCATGGGCAAGACCGCGCTGGCCATGAACATGGTCCAGCATGCCGCCCTGATCGAAAAGATTCCGGTGGCGGTCTTCAGCCTGGAGATGTCCATGGAACAGCTTGCCCTGCGCATGCTCTGTTCCATCGGCAGGATCGATTCCCAGCGGATCAGGACCGGGCGACTCCACGACTCGGACTGGCCCAAGCTGACCCGGGCCACGGGCATGCTGTCCGATGCGCCCATCTTCATCGACGACACGGCCGGCACCACTGTACTCGAGATGCGGGCCAAGGCCCGACGCCTCAAATCGGAACACGACCTGGGCATGATCGTGGTCGATTACCTGCAGCTCATGCAGGGCAAGGCGGGCACCGAGAACCGGGCCCAGGAGATCTCGGATATCTCGCGTTCCCTCAAGGCCATGGCCAAGGAACTGGACGTGCCGGTGGTGGCCCTGTCCCAGCTCAACCGCAGCCTGGAGAGCCGGACCGACAAGCGGCCCCAGCTCTCTGACCTGCGCGAGTCCGGCGCCATCGAACAGGATGCGGACGTAATCATGTTCATCTACCGGGACGAGGTCTACAACAAGGCCGAGGACAACCCGAACCGGGGCCTGGCCGAGATCATTGTCGGCAAGCAGCGCAACGGCCCCACCGGGATGGTCAAGCTGACCTTCCTGGCCGAGTTCACCACCTTTGAGAATTACACCAGCCTGCAGCCGCCCATGGGCGCCGATTTCGAGCAGGGACAACAGTAATCAGAAGATTCAGGCAGATACGGATCCGGAACAATGCAGAACAACGACAGGTACGATTTCAGGGCCATCGAAAAAAAGTGGCAGCAGCGGTGGGAAGAGGAGAAACCCGACCGGGTGCATGAGGAACCGGGCAGAAAGAAATACTACGTACTCGAGATGTTCCCCTACCCTTCCGGCCGTATCCACATGGGCCATGTCCGCAACTACTCCATCGGCGATGTCATTGCCCGCTACAAACGGATGCAGGGTTTTCATGTCATCCATCCCATGGGTTGGGACGCATTCGGTCTGCCTGCGGAAAACGCGGCGCTCAAGCGTGGTATCCATCCTGCCACCTGGACCTATGACAATATCGCCTACATGCGTGACCAGCTCAAGGCCATGGGACTCAGCTATGACTGGGACCGGGAACTGGCCACCTGCAATCCCGAGTACTACCGCTGGGAGCAGCTTCTGTTCCTGCAGATGCTGGAACGGGGACTGGCCTACCGCAGGGAGACCACGGTCAACTGGTGCAACGACTGCCGGACCGTGCTTGCCCGCGAACAGGTGATCGACGGCGCCTGCTGGCGCTGCGACCAGCCGGTGGAGCCAAAGACCATGCACGGCTGGTTCTTCAGGATCACCGACTATGCCGACGAGCTCCTCGACGACCTGGACCAGCTCACCGGCTGGCCCGAGAAGGTGGTCACCATGCAGCGCAACTGGATCGGCAAGAGCCAGGGCCTGGAATGCGACTTCCGGGTCGAAAACAGCGACCAGGTGGTCACCATTTTCACCACCCGCCCCGACACCATCTTCGGAGTCACCTTCATGTCTCTTGCCGCCGAACACCCCCTGGTCGAGGAGCTGATCCGGGGAACGGAACGGGAAGAGGAGGTGCGGACGTTCATCCGCCAGACCATTGTCGAGAAACAGCGGGCCTCGGTGGAGGACGAGCTGGAGAAAAAGGGAATCTTCACCGGTGCCTGGTGCATCAATCCCTTCAATGGCGAGCGGGTGCCCATCTACGTGGCCAACTTCGTACTCATGGAGTACGGCACCGGCGCCGTGATGGCCGTGCCCGCCCATGACCAGCGCGACTTCGAGTTTGCCAGGAAATACGGCCTGCCGATCCGGCCCGTGGTCCAGCCGCCGGAAGGAGACCTGGACGGCGCCGCCATGGAGCAGGCCTGGGAGGGTCCCGGCGTGCTCGCCGACTCGGGTCCTTTCACCGGCATGGCATCGGAAAAGGCCAAGCAGGCCATTATCCGCCATGCCGAGGACAAGGGCTTTGGCCGGGTCCGCACCACTTACCGGCTGCGGGACTGGGGCATCTCCAGGCAACGCTACTGGGGCGCGCCCATCCCGGTCATCCACTGTCCTTCCTGCGGGATCGTACCGGTACCCGAGGACGAGCTGCCCGTGGTCCTGCCGGGAACCGATTCCCCGGACGGCAGCCATGCCCCGCTTCACCAGCAGGAATCCTTCTATCGCACCACCTGTCCTTCCTGCGGCGGCGAGGCAAAGCGGGAAACCGACACCATGGATACCTTTGTCGAATCCTCCTGGTACTTTGCCCGCTACACCAGCCCGCGCGAGGAGAAGGCGCCCATCAACCGGGAGGCGGCCGCCTACTGGCTGCCCGTGGACCAGTACATCGGCGGCGTCGAGCACGCCATCCTCCACCTGCTCTACTCGCGCTTTTTCACCAAGGTCCTGCGGGACCTGGGCTACCTGGAGATCGACGAGCCCTTCACCAACCTGCTCACCCAGGGCATGGTGATCAAGGACGGCGCCAAGATGTCCAAGTCCAAGGGCAACGTGGTCGATCCCAGCGAGCTGATCGAACAGTACGGGGCCGACACGGTGCGCCTCTTTTCCCTGTTTGCCGCCCCGCCCGAGCGCGACCTGGAGTGGAACGCCGCCGGTGTGGACGGCGCCTCCCGTTTCCTGAACAGGGTCTTTCGCCTGGTCCAGGCCAACCTGGACTGCTTCCGGGCCGGCACTGTCGAGGCCGCGGCCCTGGATGGCACCTCCAGGAAGCTGCACCGCAAGACCCACCAGACCATCAAGCGGGTCACCGACTCCATTGAATCCAACTTCCACTTCAACACCGCCATCTCCGCCATCATGGAACTGATCAACGAGACAGGCAACCTGCTGGCGGCAGACAACCAGGCCGTGGACAGGGCCGTGGTCCGCGAGGCCCTGGAGACCACCCTGCTGCTGCTCTTTCCCATGGTGCCCCATTTCTGTGAGGAGATGTGGGAGACCACCGGCCATGATCAGCAGATCGCGGCCGCCCGCTGGCCGGTCTTTGACCCCGAGGCTGCCCGGGAAGACGAGCTGACCATCGTGGTCCAGGTCAACGGCAAGGTGCGTGCCCGGTTGCAGGTGCCGGCCGATATCGGCGACGAACAGCTCAAGGAACTGGCCATGGCCGACGAACGGGTCCGCAAGTTCAGCGGCGGCAAGGCGGCCAAAAAAGTCATTGTGGTAAAGAAGAAACTTGTTAATATTGTCGTCTGACAGCCCGAAAGACAGACGACAGAGCAGTTTGTGCCTGCGGCGATACCGGGTGGAATTGCCGGCTCCATCCTCCGGTTCCGCCTGCTTTCATCGCCTGAATCCGGCTGCCGCGGGTTGGATTTTTTCGGAAAATTGGAGTCCGCAGCGACCGGAATGGCGATATTTTCATGATTCGTTGTGGCCGGGAGCCCAGAAGTGGACCGTTCACCCGGGTATCCCGACAAAAGGAGTGTCCAGTGAGAACGTTTGTTGCCCGACTGACCCTTGTCCTCTGCCTCGTCATCCTGCCCGGCGGCTGCGGCTACTATTTCCCCCAGGTCTATGACGGGCCGACGCGCTCCGTGTACATGCCCACATGGAAGAACCGGACCAATGAACTGGGCCTTGACGCCAGGATCTACCAGTCACTGGCCCGCTGGTTCCAGAAATCCGACGCCATCAAGATCACCAAGAACAAGAAGGAGGCCGACCTGATCCTGGCCGGCGAGATTCTTGCCATCGACCTGCCCAGTGTCTCATGGAACGGTGATGCCCGGACCACCAGTGTCAAGGTCAAGCTGGACGTCCGCTACGTGCTCAAGGACCTGAAAAAAGGAAAAATCATCTGGGAGGTACCCAACGAGCTGTGGACCGAGGACTATGCTGTCAGCGACATCGGCACCAATGCCGAAACCAAGGCCCTGGCCCAGATCGTCGATGACCTCTCGGAGCGGATCTACCTGGGTACCCTGGACAAGCTGCGGGAAGAGAACCGGCAGGCCGGCAAGACCAGGTAGTGCCCAACAGCCTGTTTTCCTGCCTCAACAGCAATTTATCAGTACCAGCAATTCATCAGTACCAGGGTTGATCGGAGTATCTGCAGACGAGTGCAACGCTCGCTTCAGGTGTATCTGCGGCCGCAGAACACAGGTGGCAGGACAATACCCCGACGTGACGTCACAATACCCCGTCCCCTGCTGCCGCCTCAGCCGATGAGTTCCTTCATGGCCGCGGCAATGGAGGATGCATCCAGCCCCTGCGTCCGGTAGAGCTCGGCCGGCTTGCCCGAGCTGCCGTAACGGCTCACGCCGAGCCTGCGCATCCTGGCGCCCACCCCCCGGTCCATGAGCGCGGTGGCAACGGAAGCACCGAGCCCGGTCTCCACGTGGTGATCCTCCACCGTGAGCAGGGGGCCTATGCCGGCCGCCACTTCCAGGCTGTCATGATCCAGGGGCAGCAGGGAGGCCATGTTGAGGACTCCCACCGCAATACCCTCTTCCCGCAGCAGGTCCCATGCCTCGATACAGGCCGGAGTCAGGGCACCGTAGGTGACGATGGTGCCGGCGTCGCCCCGGCGCAGCCAGTCGGCACGGCCGGGCTTGAACCGGTAGTCGGTGTCATAGAAGACCTTGCCGTCCTCGGTGGTGATCACCGGGGTCTTGGAGCGGCCCATGCCCACGAAGTGATTGCCGGGCCGGGTGGCGACAAAACGGACAATCCGGTCGGTCTGGTTGGGATCGGCGGGCATGAAGACGGAGAACCGGAACAGGTTTTTCAACAGGCCCAGGTAATCGATACACTGGTGGGTCGGGCCGTCCTCGCCCACGTCGAGTCCCACGTGGGTGGCCACGATCTTGAGATTGGTGTGGTTGAAGTCGCTGAGCCGGTTCTGGTTGTAGACCTCGGAGACGGCAAAGACACCAAAGGTCGAAAAGAAGGTGACCAGGTTCTCCCGGCTCATGGCCCCGCCCATGCCGGCGGCATGGTGCTCCTGGATACCGGCCTCGAAATAGGCGCCGGGCGAATGGTTGTGAAAGCCGCCCATCTTGACCGAGCCCTCCAGGTCGCAGGAGATGCCGACGATGACCGGCGGCCTGCCCTGCACGTTGTTGGCCTCGGCCAGCCCGAGCAGGGCGTTGCCATAGGCGGAGCGGTTGTCGGTCATGGTGTCTGCCGCGTAGAGGATCGGCTCGCCGGCCGCGACATCGGGATAGTCGCTCTTCGGCTCCAGGATGGTGTTGGTGCGGACCGGCTCCTTTCGCTTTTCCTGCCAGGCCTCAAGATCGTTTTCCACGCCCAGCTCGGCCAGGGCCTGGGCGAGCTGGTCCGGCTTGAGCGGTGAGCCGTGGTACCTGGCCTGGTTTTCCATGAAGGAGATACCCTTGCCCATGACGGTCCTGGCGATGATCACCGTGGGCACTCCCGAGGTATTGGTGTAGGCGTCGCGCAGGGCCCGGAAGATCCCGTTGTAGTCATGGCCGTCCTCCAGCCGCACGACCCGCCAGCCCAGGGCCTCGTAGAGGCGGCCGATGGGCTGCGGCATCACCTTCTCGGTATCGCCGCAGATCTGCAGGTGGTTGCGGTCAACCAGCACGGTCAGGTTGTCCAACCTGTACTTGTGGGCGTAGCGGATGGCCTCGGTGATCTGGCCCTTCTGGTGCTCGCCGTCCCCCATGAGGGTGATCACCCGCGCGTCGCTCTCCCGGACCTTGAACGCCTGGGCCATGCCCACGGCCGTGGACAAGCCCTGGCCCAGGTTGCCGGTGTCCCATTCCACCCCGGGAACAATGGATTCAACATGGCCCGGGAAACCGGAACCGGTCCGCCTGAAACCGGTCAGGAAATCCTCTTCACTGAAATAGCCGTACTCGGCCAGCACGGAATAGACACCCGGAGAGATATGCCCTATACTCTCCACCACCCGGTCGCGGTCGGCCATGCGCGGATTGGCCGGATCGTGCCGGATCATGCCGTAGGTGACCAGCAGCATGTCGAGCGAGGACAGGGATCCGCCGGGGTGGCCCGAGGCAGCCAGGGTGGTTGACAGCAGGATCCGGCGCGCACACCGCCGGCGCATCTCCTGCAGGGTGGAGATCTGTCCGCTGTCCAGTTCGTTTGCGTTGATATCGAGCTTCAGGGTCATGGGTCTACTCCGTTGGTCTTCTTTTCTCTTGGAAACAGCCGCTTTTTTTGAGATCATCTCCGCGGATCCGGGTTCTGGCCGGCGGACGGACAGGCGGCGTTGCTGTGCTGCGTTATAATACACTGATTAAGAATGACAACAGGAAAAAAACCAGGGCCGGAACCTCACTGCCGACTCGGGAGAGAATGATGAAGATAGGACAGGTTACCATCAACGGTTCCTTTTTCCTGGCCCCCCTGGCCGGCTACACCGACCTCCCCTTCCGCCTCCTCTGCCGCGAGCATGGCGCGGCTCTCTGCTTTTCAGAGATGGTGAGCTGCTACGGTCTCTGCTTCGGCCAGGCCAGGACCATGGCCCTGCTTCAGAGTGACGCCCCGGACCATCCCCTGGCCATCCAGCTCTTTGGCAGCGACCCCGAGGTCATGGGCCGGGCCGCGGCCCGGATCAGCAGGGAAGAGGCTGACCTGATCGACATCAACATGGGCTGCCCAGTGCGCAAGGTGGTGCGCAAGGGTGCCGGCGCCGCCCTGATGAAGGACCCGGAACTGGCCCGCGCCGTCATCCGGGCCGTATGCGCGGCCACCACGCTCCCTGTCACGGTCAAGTTCCGCAGCGGCTGGAATCGTGTCACGGCGCCGGAGTTCGCCCGGATGGCCCAGCAGGCAGGAGCCGCCGCGGTCACCGTGCACTCGCGCACCTGGGCCCAGGGGTTTGGCGGCACGGCCGACTGGCGCGTGATCCGGCAGGTCCGGCAGGCGGTGACCATACCGGTCATCGGCAACGGCGATATCCTCTGCCACGAAGACGGGGTGCGGATGATGGCCGAGACCGGCTGCCACGGCGTCATGGTGGGTCGCGGCGCCCTGGGCAACCCCTGGGTCTTCAGCAGGCAGGGCCGGCCGGCCACCCTGGAACAGCGGCTGCCGGTCATGCGCAGACACTTGGCGCTGGCCCGACAGTACCTGGAGCCGCGCCAGGCTGCGTTCCGGGTCAGGAACCAGGCCGTCCGCTACCTGGCCGGCCTGCGCGGTGCAAGCAGGCTCCGGCAGCAGATCATGGCCTGCCGCGACCTGGACGGGCTGGACAAGCTCCTGCAGAACCTGGCAGGGTGCACAGTGCAACCGGTGCGGTGAAGCGGGGAATCGGCCCGGCGACCGGCCGGCCGGGAGACAAGGATATACGCTCCCGGGAGGCCGGTCCCCGGGCCGATCCGTTACAGGTTCAGGATGAGGAGGTTGACCAGCCCGATCAGAAACCCGAGAAGGGCGCCGAAGAGGTTGATATACTTGAACTGCTCCTCCATGATGGAGAGCAGGAGACGCTCGAGCTGGAGCAAGTCGAGCGAGTTGACCTTGTCCGCGACCACGCGCCGGATGTTGAGGGACTCCACCAGGCCGGGGACCTCCTTGAGCAGCATCCGGTTGGCAGTGAGCACGATGTAATCGGTGATGCCGGTGCGGACCCCCTGGGGCATCAGCCGGTGCAGGACGCCCACGGGCCGGTTCACCAGGGAATCCACCATGGTGTTGACCATCCTGTCCAGGAGACGGAGCACCTTCCGCGAACGGACCAGGGCCACGACCTCGCTGGTGATGAAATCGTGGATCCTTTGCCCGTCCTGGTCGGGAAAGAGCCGGGCCGCGATGTCGGCCAGCTCCTGTTCGCCGTGGCCGATCTTCTCCTCCATTGTGTTGCGGATCAGGGTGGACAGGGTCTCGGCCACGCCCCGGGAGCGGAGCACGCCCAGGATCTGCACCGCGATCTGGCGACAGACCATCCGGTACTGCGCGTCATCCATCCTGGCTCTGAACCGTGCCAGGGGCATGTGGAGAAAACGCTCGGTCTGTTCAACCAGGGCCTCGGCCAGCCGCTCCTGGAGTTCCGGCTCCTGCAGCCACTGGATGATCTCGTCCTCCTTGTCGACCAGGTATTCGCGGATCCTGGCCTCCATGGTCTCCATATCGAGAAAACCGCGGGCCATGGCACCCACCGGACCGAGGCTGTCCAGGAAATGGTTGATCCCGTCCCGGACGGCGTGGATAATCCGGTCCCGCACCGCGGGCTCCGAGAGCATGGCCGAAAGTTTTTTCAGGATCCGCGGCGACTGCTGCTCAATGGAGCTGATGATAAACCCGATAAAGGGTTCCGGCAGGTGGTCGGCCAGGGTCATGCCCTCTTCGGCTGCCCGGTCGAAGCGGCGCGCCAGGTAGGCGGTGAGCCAGTTCTCCGCTGCCTGGCCCTGCAGGAGGTCCATGATCAGGTTGTCGATGAAGGTATAGACCGAGACCCTTTCCCGGGCAGAGACCAGTTCATTGAGACGATGGTGGCCCAGGGCCGCAAGCTGGTCCGCGACCAGGGCCGATACCGCCTTCTCGAAGTCTGTACTCTCTACATAGCGGTGGACACCCTCCCGCAGCTGGTACTTGACCGTACGCACACCGATCTTGAAGTAGGCCTGGAAACGGCGCGGCAGCATGGTGATCACCGGGCCGTAGTCCCGGCTCAGGATCTCCCGCACCCTGGCGTCGACGATCCCGTGCAGGTGTTCCTGGAACGGCTCCTCGGACAGGGCTGCGCCGATATCCCTTGAAGTCAGCAGGTGGCTGCCCACCATCACGCCGATGTTGTCGGCCAGCAGTTCGCGCCTGGAGGGGATGACACCGGGGGTCATGGGCACCCGGAGGCCGAAAACATACCAGGCCTTGAGCGGCCGGAAGAGCATGCGGATGGCGATCTTGTTGGTCAGGTAACCGATAAAGGCGCCGATGACCGGCGGACCGGCGCAGGTGATGATGGTGTTGACGGGAATCATGGCGTATGTGACCGGTATCTCAGGCGGGTCCGGCGCCGGCGCGGACAAGCTGCAGGACATCCTCCGGCCGGCCGGCCACGGCGCGGGCCCCGCTCTGCTCGAGCTCCTCCCTGCTCCTGAATCCCCAGAGCGCGCCGACGGCAAACATCCCGGCCCGGACAGCGGTCTCCATGTCCGTGGCCGTATCGCCGAGGTAGAGGATATCCGCCGGGTCATGGCCCAGTATGGCTGCAATCTCCAGGGCCGCGGCCGGATCCGGTTTCCGGGGGATACCGGGCCGCTGGCCAAAGACCGGGTCAAACTCGAATCCCGGCAGCAGGTCACGGACACAGGCCCTGGTGAAATCATGGGGCTTGTTGGAGAGAATGGCCAGCTTCACTCCATCTGCGGCCAAACCGTCCAGCATGACGGGAACACCGTTGTACATCCTGGACTTGTCCTTCCAGTGACGTCCATAATCCTCGCGAAAGGCCTCCGCCACGCGCGCCACAAAGGCGTTGTCGCGACGCCCGGCCGGCAGGATACGCTCCACCAGGCGGATCATGCCCTCGCCGACAAAGTAGCGGTAGGATTCCACCGGGTGCCCCGGCAGGCCAAAGGCGTGCAGGACGCGGTTCGCGGAACCGGCAAGATCGTCCAGGGTGTCCAGCAGGGTTCCGTCCAGATCAAATATGGCAGCTGCAAATCGCATGATAGTCTACCCTGAATTGAGCGTTTCACTCACCCGCAAAGAGACCTGCCTCCATGGTCTGCAGGATTTTCCGGACCCCGCAGTCCGGCAGGCTCAAGGTCGAAGCCCGGACAGGTGTGTGCGGAAAAGGTAAGGCACAAGGCGACACCCGTCCAGTGAAAATGTGGTTGGCGCGGAAAAATCGGCTGTCCGGAAGGAAGATCGGCCTAATTTGCCGCCAGAACATCGTTTGACTTGGAGAGTTGCTGATTTTAAGATATATTTCCAAGGTTCACCAGACAATCCATCAGGGGATATCCATATGACCAAAGTAATCGCCATGGCCGGCAAGGGCGGCACCGGCAAGACCACCATCTCCGCCCTGCTCCTCAAGTACCTGACAGACCGGGGCATGACCCCGGTCCTTGCCGTTGACGCTGATGCCAATGCCAACCTCAACGAGCTGCTCGATCTTGATGTCCGCATGACCCTGGGAGAGATTCGCCGGGAGATCAAGGGCGACATCCCGCCGGGCATGACAAGGGACCAGTTCATGGAGATGAAGATCCACCAGGCCCTGGTGGAGGAGAAAGGCTATGACCTGATGGTGATGGGCCAGCCCGACGGCCCCGGCTGTTACTGCGCCGCCAACCAGTACCTGGCCATGACCATGGACAAACTGGCTGAAAACTACAGGTACATCATCGTTGACAACGAGGCTGGCATGGAGCACCTGAGCAGGATGAACCTCCGCTCCATCGACCACCTGCTCATTGTCTCGGATCCTTCTGCCCGCGGCATCCTCACCGCTCGTCGCATCGCCGATATCACCGGCCCCCTGCAGCTCGAGGTCAAAAGCCGCTGGCTGATCGTCAACCGGGCCCCGGACCCGGTGCCTGCGGCCCTGCAGGAGAAGATCGACACCGCGGTACGCGAGGCCGACCTGCCACTTGCCGGCATCATCTCTGCCAGCGACGAGCTGGTCAACCAGGAACTGAGCGGAGACTCCTATCTCCAGCTTCCCGATGACAGCCGGGTCGTGCGGCAGGCCTTTGCCATCTTTGATGCCATCTTTGCCTAACCCCCCTGGTGAACACCTGATGACAGAAACGACTCCGGAGGTCATGGTGGACCTGATCAAGGTCAGCAAGACCTACCCGCCCAGCGTCCACGCACTGGTCGACGTTTCCTTAAGCGTCCGCAGGGGGGAGATGCTCTTTCTCACCGGTATGAGTGGCGCCGGCAAGACCACGCTGTTGCGCCTGCTCTGCCGGAGCGAGACCCCGGACAAGGGACTGGTGGAGGTGGCGGGCATGGACCTGGACCGCATTTCCGGCAGCGCCCTGCAGCGGCTCCGGCGCAGGATCGGCATGGCGTACCAGGACTTCAAACTCCTGCCCCGCCACACCGTGGCCGGGAACATCGCCCTGGCCATGGAGGTGGCCTACCGTAAGCCCACCTTTATCCGCAAGAGGACACGGGAACTGTTGGAAAAACTGCGCCTGGCCGACAAGCATGACACGCCTGCCGGCGAACTCTCCCGCGGTGAGCAGCAGCGGATCTCCATTGCCCGTGCCCTGGCCAACATGCCGGACCTGGTCCTGGCCGACGAACCCACGGGCAACCTGGACCGGGAAACCACGACCCTGGTCATGGAGCTGTTCCGGGAACACGAAGAGCGCGGCGCCACCATTATTATCGCCACCCACGACCGGGAGCTGTTTAGCCACGGTACGGATCGGGTTGTAGAGCTCAGGGCCGGGCGCCTTCTGGCCCCGGGGGAAGAACCGGAGAAGGAAGGCGAATCCGCCGCAACGGTCAAGGAGGAGGCAGCCCGGTGAATTTCCTGCGCGCCGTTGTCGGCCAGACCCTGCGCAACCTGCGCCAGACATGGAGCTCCCAGGTCCTGACCCTGCTGACCATCTCCCTGTCGGTGCTGATCTTCTCCTTTTTTTTCCTCATCTACGTCAACGTGCTCAACGCGGGCAAGGAGCTTGGCGACAACCTGCGCCTCATTGTCTACCTGGACGATGAGCCAAGCAAACCCCTGCAGGAGGAGTACCGTCAGAAGATCCTCAGGTTCGACCGGGTGGAGAAGATCGAGTTCATCACCTCAAGGCAGGCCTACGAACGGTTTCGCAAACAGCTCGGCCACGACCAGGACGTGCTCGAGGGCATGCCCGAAGACTTCCTGCCACCCTCCATCGAGGTCTACCCCGTCCGCTCTCTCTCCACCCTGACCAGGATCAAGCGGTTTTCCGACTACCTCCAGACCCTGCCCGGGGTGCTCAAGGTCCAGTACGGCCGTGAGTGGATCGACCGCTTTTATTCCTTTGTCAAGCTGATGCGCGTGGTGGTCATCCTCTCCGGCCTGCTCCTCATCATGACCACCACCTTCATGGTGGCCCATACCATCCGCCTGACCCTCTGCTCCCGGGAACGTGAACTGGAACTGCTCCGTCTTCTCGGGGCCTCCAACCATTACATCCGTGCTCCCTTCTTCCTGGAAGGCGCCCTGCAGGGCCTGGCAGGGTCAATCTGTGGC
>DRKI01000133.1 GCA_011051875.1 Desulfobulbus sp.
AAGGTATCCTGTGGCTGGAGAGGCTCCTTTGCGCCAGGCAGCCGGAGAGCCCGGCCGCCTTCCTGCTGGTGAGCCATGACCGGCGGTTCCTGGAAAACTCGGTCAACCGGGTGGTGGAACTCTCCGGGATCTATCTCGGCGGTTCCTTCCAGGTCAGGGGCAATTACACGACATTTCTAGAAAAACGCTACCGGTTCCTGGCCCGGCAGCAGGACATGGAAAGGCGGCTCGCCAACAAGGTCCGCCGCGAGACCGAATGGCTGCGACGCGGACCCAAGGCGCGATCCAGCAAGGCCCGCTTCCGCATCGACGAGGCGCACCGGCTCCGGGACGAACTCACCGAGGTGCGCACGCGGAACCGGAGCGAGGGCCAGGTGCGCATCGGCTTTGACGCCACTGGCAGGAAGACGAAAAAACTGCTCACCGCCACCGGGCTGGGCAAGGCCTATGGCGACAGGGTCCTGTTCAGGGACCTGGACCTTGTCCTCTCGCCCGGAACCAGGCTGGGATTGCTGGGCCGCAACGGCTGCGGCAAATCGACCCTGATGGCGATCCTGGCCGGGGCCGCGGAACCTGACGGGACAAGGCCTGACAGCGGCAACATCGTGCTTGCCGAAAACGTGCGTATCGTCAGTTTTGACCAGAGGCGGGAGCAGCTCGACCAGTCCCTGACCCTGCGCCGCGCCCTGGCCCCGGACGGCGACTCCGTGGTCTACCAGGGCCACAGCGTGCACGTGGCCGCCTGGGCCGGCCGCTTTCTCTTCCGCAGCGACCAGCTCGAGACCCCGGTCAGCCGCCTGTCCGGCGGCGAACAGGCCCGCATCCTCATCGCCCGTCTCATGCTCCGGCCCGCCGACATCCTGCTCCTGGACGAGCCGACCAACGACCTGGACATCCCATCCCTGGATGTCCTCGAAGAAAGCCTGCGCGAGTTTCCCGGCGCCCTGGTCCTGGTGACCCATGACCGCTTCCTGCTCGAACGGCTCTGCGACCAGGTCCTGGGGTTCGACGGCCGGGGCGGGGTGGAATACTATGCCGACCATGAACAGTGGCTGGCAGCGCTTGGAAGAAAACAGGGAACACCGGCAACGGCCGCAGGGGAAGGAAAAACGCGGGTCAGGGGAAAAAACCGCCGGCCAGGCCGTCTCTCCTACCTTGATCAGCGCGAATACGAGCAGATGGAAGAGACCATCCTGGCGAGGGAGGAGGAACAGGAGGAGCTGCAGCGCCTGATGCAGGCCCCGGAGATCCAGGCTGATGCAAAACAGTTGCAGGAGTACTGGCAGCGCGCCCGGGCCCTGGAAGAAGAAATCGAGACGCTCTACGAGCGGTGGCAGGAGCTGGAGCAGAAAAAAGCCGGAACAGGATGACCTGTTCCGGCCCGTGATAGGAGTCCCGCCGGTGGTCAGCGGAGGCCGCGCTTACTCGTCATATTTCCAGAAATCTTCCTTGGCTGCCCCACATTTCGGGCAGACCCAGTCATCGGGAAGGTCCTCAAAGGGTGTTCCCGGGTCAATACCGTTTTCATAATCTCCTTCCTCCGGATCATAAATGTACCCGCAGGGGCATTCCCATTTCTGCATAACTGTCCTCCAGTAGAGTTCAAAGTGTGTCCACCGTGCCGCTTTTCTCCGGTTTCCACGGCACGTCAGGAAGCAAAAACGAAGCCGGTCTGACCAGACCGACTGCATGGTAACCAGTTCCATTAACAATAACGACTTTTTCCGACCTGTCAACGATTACTGACAAGAAAAACAGGTTTCGCCCTGTATTTCCGTGGAGTTGTCCCTCGCAACCCTGTTGACCTGCTGGAAGTGATTATACCAGCGATGCCTGGATACCTCCAACCAAATGGCTCCATTCCCCCGGCAGTGCGGCCGGAACAGAAATAGCCGATTCCGGAAAATCTGACATTTCTGTTGTCGAAATGCATCATGGGAGCTAAGCTGACAGCATCCGGCTCCTGATACTACCCGTGCCTGCCAGGCCGGGGTGGCCTGTGGCACAATGCCCCGCTCAAAATCGCCCCGGGAAAGCCGCTGACAGCCAATCATGACCCTGACTGCCAGCCGGATCCACAGGCCCTCGACTGCTGCCTGGTGATCAGGGACACTGACACCGCCGCACGGCCTTCCTGCGGCCAGGGATCGGGCAATGGACAACCTCCTGCAACGAATCCGGCATTCGCTTTCCGCCAAACTCATCATCACCATCGCCCTGCTGCTCATCGTCGGGGTCGCTGTCTCCTGCGTCACCCTGATCATCAACGGCCGCAACACCCTGATGCAGTACACGGTGGACCACATTGCCAGCTCGTCGGAGCTGGTGAAAAAGAGCATCCACTACGGCATGCTGACCTTTGACCGTGAGTCCATCCAGCGGATCATCGACAGCATCTCCTCCAAGGAAAACATCATCGGCATCCGTATCTTCGACAGCCGCGGGGAGATATTTTTTTCTTCATCGCCAGACGAGATCGGCAGGCTTGTCGACCGCAGCGCCTTTGCCTGCACCGGCTGTCACAGTGATCCGGAAAATCCGTCCGCCACCCTGACCGCGGACAGGCAATGGGTGAGCTACCGGGACAGCCGGGGCAACGATATCCTGACCTTCGTGGATCCCATCTTCAACGATATCTCCTGCGCCACAGCCGAATGTCATGTTCATCCTTCCGAGCAGAGGGTCCTCGGTGTCCTGGAGAGTGACTTTTCCCTTGCCCCGTTAAACCAGGTCATCCGACGGCAGATCGTGGATACGGTCGTCTTTGCCCTGTTCTTCATGGTCTTCATCTCCCTGTTGCTCTATTTTATCCTGCGCCGTTTTGTCCTCAGGCCCCTCACCGTCCTGGCCGGGGCCATGCGTCGGGTCGGCCGTGGCGAACTGATCCAGAACATCTCGATTCCTTCCCGGGACGAGATCGGTGTCCTGGCAGAGACCTTCAACGAGATGACCAGGGAACTCGAGATCGCCAGGAAAAAAGAAAAAAGTTGGACCGAAGAGCTGGAAAAGGAGGTGGAGAAGAAAACAAAAGAACTGAAAAAATCACGGGACAAGCTCATCCACGCCGAAAAACTCGCCTCCCTGGGCCGGCTGACCGCCGACGTGGCCCACGAGGTCAGAAACCCGCTCATGTCCATCGGCGGCTTTGCCCGACGCCTGAACAAGTGCCTTACCGGCGGCAAGGAAAAACAGTACGCAGAGATCATCATTGAGCAGGTGGACCGGCTCGAAAGCATCCTGCGCGATGTCCTCACCTTTTCCCGTGGTGTCCAGTACCGGTTTGAAAAGAGGCACCTGGAAAAACTCGTTACAACCGCTGTGGAGAAGTACAAGCACCTGAGCACTGAACTCGGGATCACGATCCGGTTCAGGAGCGACAGGTCCGTGCCTCCTGTTCTCATCGACGAGGAACAGGCCCTCGAGGCACTGGGCAACCTGATCGTCAACGGTATGGATGCCATGCCCGGGGGCGGTGAGCTGGATATAACCCTGGGAACGGAGCAGCTCAACCATATCACCTATGTCTACGTTCGGGTGACCGATCATGGCCAGGGCATTCCAGAGGACGAACTTCCCTATATCTTCGAGCCCTTCTTTTCCACCAAGGAGATCGGTCACGGCACCGGACTGGGCCTTTCCATCACCAGGAAGATCATCGAGGAGCATGGTGGATTCATCAAGGCCGGGAGCCGACCGGGCAAGGGGGCCTCCTTCAGCCTCTACTTCCCCCACCAGAGCGATGAAGAGGCCGCCAAGACACCCTGCTGGGAACTGATGCGGTGCGGCCGCGACAAGGATGCCAGTCTGAAATGTCCGGCCTATCCCCACTTCGGCAGGATCTGCTGGGTCGTGGCGGGTACTTTCTGCGAGGGCAAGATCCAGGGGACCTTTGCCCAGAAGAGCGAGGATTGCAAGAAGTGCCGCTTCTACCAGCTTGTCGCCAAAAAGGAACAAAACATACGTTCCACTTGACCCTTCCGGCCCATCCAGGCCGACAATCGTCCCTCGACCGACCGCACAGGCAAAGATTTCTTTCCCCTCATTTTCCGAACTCACTCCCTGTTAAAAAAGTATCTTGTTTTTAAATCCAACAAGATACCATATATGCATTATTACCGGACTCCCTGTTTTTCATTGCGGCACAATAAAAAAAAGAGACCGGCACAAAAAAATATTTTTCTTATCCACGCAAGTGGTGATACCATATTCTTGAATATAGGAACTGTTACCGAACCCAACACAAGGGATTCCGGCCGCCCGTCCAGGCCAGGAAGAGATCCGGAATCCCGGAATCACAGGCAACCCCCATACCCGCTCAACTGACAAGGACACAACAAGGGATGCACCCCGCTCACCTGGGTATCAAAGGGTTGCAAAGGAGGAAAAATGCTACATTTCAGAGACCTTGCCATTGGATCCAAGCTCGGCCTCATCTTCGCCACAGTGCTCCTGCTGCTGGTGGCGGTGGGTGGCATGACTATCCGGGGCATGCAGCTTCAGCTCAACGAAAGCAAGAAGGCGTATTATCTTGATGATCTTGAAATCAACATCACGGCCAGGGAGGTGGACCACCTGCAGTGGGCCAACGAGGTGATGCTGTTCCTGCTGGAGATGGAGGAGCACCGGTTTGCCCCTCCCGGCGATGAGAGCCATCATCGCCTCACGGTCCAGACCGACGACCACCAATGCGCCCTGGGCAAGTGGCTTTACGATCCGGCAACAACAGAGCTTCTGCGAACAAGGGCTCCCGGGATCCTTGCCCTGCTTGAGAAGATGAAGGTTCCCCATGAGCGGCTGCACAGCTCCGCGACCACTATCCAGGAGATCCTGGCAAAAAACCAGGGAGACAAGATGGCGGCCGGCCCTGCCATGCTGAAGGTCTTCCAGGAGGAGACGCGGCCGGCCCTCAAGGAAGTGCGCGCCCTCATGCACGAGGCCGTGGCATCGGCCCGGGAGATGGCGGAACAGGAAGGCCGGCGCCAGGAGCAACTGGCAGCCTCGATAAAGCGCAACGTGATCCTGCTGACCCTCATCGCCCTGGTGGCCGGTACGATCCTCAGCTTTCTCTTTGCCCGCTTTCTCAGCCGCCAGATCAACCAGGTCACCCGATTTGCCGACCAGCTCGCCGAGGGTGACTTCACCCACACCCTGCCCATCCACCAGAAGGACGAGGTGGGCCGGATGGCCGCCGCCCTCAACGCAATGGTGCAGAAAATCGGCACCCTGATCAGTGACATCAACGGCGAGACACGGGAGATCAACGAGAACTCGAACATCCTCACCGAAATCTCCGATGAACTGACCACGGCGGCCACCGAGGCATCGGAACGCTCTTCCACCGTGGCCGTGGCCACCGAGGAGATGTCCGCCAACATGAACACGGTGGCTGCTGCCAGCGAGCAGGCGGCAACCAATGTCAACATCGTGGCCACGGCCACCGAGGAGATGACCGGGACCGTGCAGCAGATCGCCAGGCAGACCGAGGATGCCCGTCAGATCACCGGTGATGCCGTCCGCCTCTCCCAAAACGCCTCCACCAAGGTGGACGCCCTGGGTACTGCCGCCCATGACATCAGCAAGGTCACCGAGGTGATCACCGAGATCTCGGAGCAGACCAACCTGCTGGCGCTCAATGCCACCATCGAGGCGGCCCGGGCCGGCGAGGCGGGCAAGGGATTCGCGGTGGTGGCCAACGAGATCAAGGAACTGGCCAAGCAGACCGCGGAGGCAACCCTGGAGATCCGCAAGCAGATCGAAACCATCCAGGGCTCCACCAGCGAGACCGTGGACGAGATCAAGGAGATCACCAGTGTCATCAACCGGGTCAATGCCATTGTCAGCGAGATAACCACGGCCATCGACGAACAGGCGTCCACCACGGGCGAGATCTCGGAAAACGTGGTTCAGGCGGCGCAGGGAATCAGCGAGGTCAACGAAAACGTGGCCCAGAGCTCGGCGGTATCAAGCGAGATAGCCGGCAATATCACCGAAGTGAGCGAGATCGCCAAGGGATTGTCAGAACAGGGACAGCGGGTCAACCGGTCGGCAAGGGACCTGAAGGAGATCATCGAAAAGCTCGAATCCATGGTCCGTCGCTTCAAGGTGCACTGATCAGAGGAAGATGGAATTCTATCAAAAAACGATCACCCGGGATTCTTCCCGGGTGATCGTTTGCAATGCTGCAATCTCAAGGTCTTTATTTTCTCCCGACCGGGAGAGGAGCGCGGCTTATCAGCCGCAGGAATCGGCGTCGTTGGGGTCGTAGGTCCAGTCACCGTTGCGGTAGAGGTAATCGTTGACCATCTGCAGCTCCTCCTCGCTCAGCACGTCCCACGAGCCGTCGCGGGCGCACTTCTTCCGCCGCTTGGCAAAGATGGAGTTCCAGGCCTTGGAGGTGTATGACTCGGCCCAGAGAAAGGGAGCCCCCTTGTCGTTGTTCCTGGTATGACAGCTCTTGCAGACCTCGCGGAATTTCTGCCCCCCCAGCCCCCAGGGCTCCGAGTTCCAGTCCAGCCTGCCCCGATCGAGCAGACGGCACATCCTGGTCCGTGGATCGAACCGCTTCCTCGGTCGCGCCTCGGCCTGATCGATGCCGCACCACGCGACAAGCAGTAACAGGGTCACCACCATCACTCCCATCTTTTTCATCACCATGATTCCTCCCTGGATAAACGTTTCCGAATCGAACGATTTTCATCTGCAGAAGGGTGCAACTCTCAATTCAGCTCTCCGAGAGCGGCCATATTTCTTGACTCTTTCTGTCGGATGGTATCATTGTAGAAAAAACAGACCAGAGAGAACAGTGTCACAAACGACAACAAGCAGGTCGATATCGTCATGAATCCGCAGTCCAGCACCCCCCACATCGCCATCCTGGCCCTGGACGGTGTCCTGGCCGGCACGGTAAGCGGTCCCCAGGATGTCTTTTCCCTCAGCGGCGTGCTCTGGCAACGGCTCCACGGCGACGAACCCGCACCGGACTTCACGGTCCGGGTCATCACCCCGGACGGCCGACCGGTCCGTGCCTGCAACTCGCTGATCCTGACCCCGCATGCCGCCGCAAACGAAATCCGGCCCGATGTCATCGTCCTGCCTGCGATCATGGATATTGACGCCACCCTGGCCCGGGACCGGCCCGTCCTCGAGTGGCTGCGCGCCGCCTACGACCGTGGCTGTATCCTGGCCGCCATCTGTTCCGGGGCCCTGCTCCTTGCCGAGACCGGTCTGCTCGATTCCAGGGAGGCCACCACCCACTGGGCCCTGGTCGGTGAATTCAGGAAACGCTATCCCGCGGTGCTGCTCCGGCCGGACGAACTGATCACCGACAGTGACAACCTTGTCTGCTCCGGGGCCTACAGCAGCTATCTCGATCTTGTCATCCACCTCATCGGACGTCTCCGCGGTCACCGGGCGGCGCTCCGTTGCTCCAAGCTGTTTCTCCATGATCCAGGGCGCCGTTCCCAGGCACCCTACTCGGTCTTTGCCGGGCGGCACGACCATGACGACCGGCAGATCCTGGCCATCCAGGAGGAACTGGAAGACAACCCGGCGCACAGCTTCGACTTCGACCGGCTCGCGCGCAGGCACGGCATGGGCAGGCGTACCATGGAGCGGCACTTCAAGGATGCCACCGGTCTCACTCCACTGACCTACCTGCAGCGGCTGCGGGTGGAAAAGGCCAAGCAGCTCCTGGAGACGGGAACCGCGAGCTTCGACGAGATCAGTTACCAGGTGGGGTACCAGGACAACTCCTTTTTCCGGAAACTCTTTGTCAAGTACACAAGCCTGCTGCCGGGTGAATACCGGGCCCGCTTCTCCCGCAGCGGCCGGTACGGGATACGAACCGGTCCCCGCAACGACCGGGACAGGGCCGGTGTCCAGGACATGGATGCGGTACAGGACCAAGCTGCCGGTTCTGCGCTGCGTTGCCCATGACCTCCCTGTTCCGGAACCTGTCCCCGGTCAGCCAGAGCCTGCTGGCCACCGGCTTCACCTGGCTGGTCACCGCCCTCGGCGCGGGGCTGGTTCTTTTCTTCCCCAGGATCAACCGCCGGGTAATGGACGGTATGCTCGGCGGTGCCGCCGGCGTGATGATCGCGGCCAGTTTCTGGTCCCTGCTGGCACCGGCCATCGACATGGTGGAGGAGAGCGGCGGCATTCCGTGGCTGCCGCCTCTGGTTGGATTCCTTGGTGGCGGGTTCTTTCTCTGGGCCGTGGACAAGGTCCTGCCCCACCTCCATCCCGGTTTCCCGGTGAGCGAGGCCGAAGGCATCAGGACAGGGTGGCAGCGCAGCATCCTCCTGGTCCTGGCCATCACATTGCACAACATTCCGGAGGGCCTGGCCATCGGCGTGGCCTTTGGCGCCGCGGCCGCAGGCCACCATGCCGCCACCCTGGGCGGAGCCGTGGCCCTGGCACTGGGCATCGGTATCCAGAACTTTCCCGAAGGCGCGGCCGTGTCCGTGCCCCTGCGGCGGGAAGGGATGTCCCGGCTGAAGAGTTTCTGGTACGGTCAGCTCTCCGGCGCGGTGGAACCGGTGGCCGGCCTGGTCGGAACCGTGGCGTCCCTGACCATGCGACCCCTGCTGCCCTATGCCCTTTCCTTTGCCGCCGGCGCCATGATCTACGTGGTGGCCGAGGAACTGATCCCGGAATCCCGGGCGGAAAAACACTCGGACGTGGCCACTGTCGGCGTCATGCTGGGCTTTGCCGTCATGATGACCCTTGACGTGGCCCTTGGCTGAGGGCCTCGCGCACTGCCCGGCCGAGCCGGGCAAGGGTATAGGGCTTCCGGACAAAATCCGCGGCCCCCAGGCGGTGTGCCGCCTCGATATCGCCATGCTCGGCAAAGCCGGAGACGATGATCGCCTTCTGCCCCGGAACCATGCGCAACATCCTCCTGTAGGTTTCCAGGCCGTTCATGCCCGGCCCCATGACCATGTCCAGCAGTACCAGGTCAAAGGACCGGCCATGCAGCCGGGCAAGCGCCTCCTGCCCCGAGGCCGCGGTCTCGACCCGGTAGCCCAGGCTGTCGAGCATGGCAGCGGCGATCTCACGCTGACCGGCTTCGTCGTCGACCACGAGGATGGTTTCGCCCTGGCCCTGCAGATCGCCACGCTCCATGGTCTCCACGGATTCTTCTTCCTGCTCGGTAAGCGGAAAGTAGAGGATGAACTCGGTACCCTGGTCACTGCTCCTGACCGCAACCGTGCCGCCATGGTCCTGCATGGTGTTCCAGACAATGGCCAGCCCCAGGCCAGTGCCGCTGATCCCCATGACCTTGGTGGAGTAGAAAGGCTCGAAGATCCGCTTGCGATCCTCCTCGGCAATACCCGGCCCGGTATCGGCGACACGCAGACAGACCCACCTGCCGGGCCCGGGCGCATCCTCCCCTCCGGTTTCTTCCAGGTGCCGGTTTTCAGTGACAATGGTCACGCTTCCCTTCCCGCCCATGGCCTCAAAGCTGTTCATCAGCAGGTTCAGGAGCACCTTGCGGACATGGACCGGGGAGCAGAGGATGTTGGGCAGATCCGGGGTCGGGCGGATCCGCACCTCGATATCGGGATAGCGGGATTTCACCTTGCCATATTCCGGCGAGACGAGAAAATCCCGGACCAGGTCATTGAGCGCGACCGGTTTTTTCTCCAGGACCGCGCCTCTGGCCACGGTCAGCAGATCAGCGACCACGGCGGCGGCCCGCTCGCCCGATTCCCTGATCACCTCCAGGGGACGCCGGAGTGGACTGTCGCCGGGCAGATCCATCAGGAGAAGATCGGGGTAACTGACCACCCCGGCCAGGATGTTGTTGAGATCATGGGCCACGCCGCCGGCCATGAGGCCCAGGGCCTCCATCTTCTCCAGCCGGTGCAGCCTGGCCAGGAGGTCTTCCTTTGCCGTCATCTCCTCCTTGAGCGCCGCATTGGCCTGCACCAGCTCCCGGGTCCGCTCCTCGACCTGGACCGCCAGCCGCTCCTTTGCTTCAAGCAGGGCCTGCTCCGCCCGGGTGCGGCGGGTAACCTCCGCCTTCAGGCGCCGGTTCCAGTACCAGAACATGGAGACTGCAAGCAGGCCCAGCAGGGAAACCATGCCGATACGCAGCCAGACGGCCCTGGTCGAGAGGCCCACGCTGTATCCGGCGGCTATCCAGCGGTTGCGTATGTCCTCGGCTTCCCGCGGTGTGATGGAGGCCAGTCCCTTGTTGAGGATACGGACCAGGAGGGGCCAGTCCTTGCGCACCGCCATGTGCAGCATCTGGCGCTGCAGGGAGACAGGGGCGGCAACACGAATACCGGTGATATTGAGCCTCCGGATCCAGTAGGTGGTGGCGGCCAGGTTCCCGATAAAGGCATCGGCCTTGTTCCTGTCCACCGACCTGATCGTCTCCTCCAGGGTATCGAAATAGATCGGCTTGATGGTGGTGTTCTCCCTGATCCAGCCGGCATGGGAACTGCCGGCCTGTACCGCCACCCTGAGGCCGTGCAGATCCCCGATCCCGGAGATGAAGGGCAGATCGGCCCGGCAGAAGATCATCCGGTAAAAGCCTGCATAGGGAGCGGTAAAGGAAAGAAACCGGGTCCGCTCGGCGGTGAAGCCGACTGCGGTCAGGACATCGATCTCCCTTTTCCTGGCCCTGGCGATCACATCCTTCCATGAGCTGTTGTCAACAACCTCCAGGTCCAGGCCCAGACGCTTATTGAGTATCCGCAGATAGTCGGATGCAAATCCGGAGTAGTTGCCATTGTTGTCGACAAACTCAAAAGGGGCGAACTCGGGATCGATCCCGACCCGGATCCTCGGGTGTTCCCGGATCCATGCCTTTTCCTGCTCTGTCAGGTGGACAGCCGGTTTTCCGTGGCCGGTATCGGTCCCGGGCTCCTCCTCCTGGAGATAGGTGGCAATGATATGGCGGATCACACCATCGGGCTGCCGGCGGCTGGCAAGGAGATAGCGGTCAATGATCTTTTTCAGATAGGGCGTCTGAACGCCACCGCGGGGAAAGGCAAATTTCAGGTAGCGGGGATTGAAGACCACGGGTGTCTGCTGAACGTCATAGAGCCTGCCGGCCCGAAGTCCGTAGAGCCGGTTGACCACGCCCACATCGGCAAGGCCGTTCTGCAGGGCCAGGAAGACCTCCTGGTAGGAATCAAAGGGGATGAAGCGGCAATGGAGATTGAAACGCCACACCTGGTTGATGATACCCTCCCGGCCATTGGTATGGATGCTGCTCCGCATGACCGCGACCTTTCTGCCCTCCAGGTCGAGCATGGAGCGGATCTCCACGCCGATCCGGCTGTAGAGCACACCCCAGTTGATGAGAACAGGCTCATCGGAAAACTCGTACCTGCCGGACCGCTCCAGGGAATAGGCCACATCCGGCATCAGGTCGATGGTCCCGTTCTGCAGCCGTGCAAGCCCCTCCTCCCAAGTGCCCGGAACCCACTGCAGGCGCCATTTCTCGCGGCGCGCGATCTCGGCAAGGATCTCGGGAAAGATTCCCTGCGGCTCGCCGGAATCCAGATCGAACATCTTGGGCGGGTTCTCGTAATAGCCAACCCGGACTGTCCGCAGGCCATCATCACCGGTCTTCGCGGTTCCGGCGTCCCCGGAGAGCGGCAGGATGAGAAGAAGAGACAGCAGCGTAATGAGAAGACAGGAGAAAACAGTGAGGCGGGAGCGGCAGACCATAGCAGATCGTATTCATCGGCCGGGTACACTTCTGGCCATGGAAGGGGATCCGGCACCACTTCTGACGGTACTGCCGGGACAATGTATCCTCTTCTTATACCTGATTTCTGCAGCAATTGGCAAGGTTGCCGAACATACCCGAGGTGATGGCACCCCGGTAAACGGTTACCGGACACGCAGGTGCGGGTTGCAGCGGTGATGCCGTGGT
>DRKI01000134.1 GCA_011051875.1 Desulfobulbus sp.
CCGCCTCCAACAACTTTGAACTGGCCATCGCCGTGGCCATTGCCGTATTCGGCATCAACTCCGGCGAGGCGTTCGCCGCTGTCATCGGGCCGCTGGTCGAGGTGCCGGTCCTGATCAGCCTGGTCAATGTGGCCTTCTGGTTCAAGAGAAAGTACTTCCCGTTTGCCAAGGAGACACCCCAGGGTATCTGTCACCTCACCTGCAAGGACTGATGAAACCGAAAATTCTTTTTCTCTGCACCGGAAATTCCTGCCGCAGCCAGATGGCCGAAGGATGGGCACGACACCTGAAAGGCGATGTGATCGAGCCCTATTCGGCCGGGATCGAAAAACATGGCCTGAATGAAAAAGCGGTCAGGGTCATGGCCGAGGCCGGGGTGGACATCTCGGGCCAGCAGTCCAGGCTGGTCAGTGAACTTCCGGTCCAGGACTTTGACTACGTGGTCACGGTCTGCGACCATGCCCATGAATCCTGCCCGCTCTTTCCCGGCACGGCCAGGGTGGTCCACAGGGGGTTTGATGATCCGCCCCGCCTGGCCGCCGGCGCTGCCAGCGAAGAAGAGGCCCTGGAACCGTACCGGCGGGTACGCGATGAGATCAGGGCCTTTGTCGAAACCCTGCCGGATGCCCTGGAAAAGGACATGAGCTGATACCGCCGGACCGATATCCTCTATTATCCTCTATTTATCCTGGTTGAACTATCCGTGCCATCACAGAGCATCGCCCTTCTCCTGGCCCTGATCATGACGGCTCTCTCCGTTGTCGGCTGCCAGAGAACTCCGGAGAGGGAGAGTGACCGGAAACGGGTCATCCGGCTCGACCGCCTCTCACCCCTGCCCCCGGCGCCGAAAAAACCGGGCTCCCGGCGCCTGAGAGTGGCGGTGGCGGCTATTCTGTCGCCCAGGGGGACCGTTACCTCCTACCGGCCCCTCCTCGGCTACCTCGAAAGAAAATCCGGTGAGAGGGTGGAGCTGGTGCAGCGGCGAACCTACAAGGAGATAAACCACCTGATCGCCGCAAACGAGGTCGACCTGGCCTTTATCTGCACAGGGGCCTATCAGCAGGGTCGGCGGGACGGCATCATGCGGCTGCTTGTTATACCACGGATCGATGGACGAACAACCTACAATTCCATCCTGATCGCCGGCGCGGCGTCTACTGCCCGGGGCCTTGAAGATTTCCGCAACAAGGTCTTTGTCTTCACCGATCCCCTTTCCAATTCCGGATATCTCTATCCCATGAGCCTGCTCAAACGGATGGGGGAACGGCCGGAAACCTTTTTCAAGAGCTTTTCTTTCACTTACAGTCACGACCGGTCCATCGAGGCGGTGGCGGACGGCCTGGCCGACGGAGCGTTTATTGACAGCATTGTCTACAGGTACCACCGCCGCGAAGACAATAAGACCGCACGTCGAACACGGATCGTCTTTACCTCGCCCCCCTTCGGGATCCCGCCGGTAGTTGTCCCCGCGGGACAGTTGCCCGGGAAGACAGTGGCCTTGCGAGAGATCTTCCTCCATATCCATGAAGAGCCCCAAGGGCGGAAGGCTCTTGATGCCCTTGGCATCGAACGGTTCGTGGAGGCAAAGACGGACCGTTACCAACGGGAACCCTGCAGATGAAAGAGCAGCGGCGACGACATTTCTTTCTCTCTATCCTGACCGCCAGGCTGTGGCGGGCGGTCGATGCGGTGTCGCTGCGGCTGAAAATTATGGGCATGGTGGTTGCGACCACCCTTCTGGTCGGGATCTTTACCACCTCCCAGGTTTACCGGGTCATGTCAAAGGATATGGCCGAAAACCTGGCCGACAAGAGCCGCTCCGTGGCCGGAGAACTTGCTTCCCGGGTGGACACCTATCTGCTGGTCAATGATATCTACGGTCTGACGCAGCTCCTGAAGGACACCGTTGGCAACAGGCGGGATATCCGGTACGCCTTTGTCACCGACCGGCGAGGCAGCGAGGTCCTGGCTCACAGTTTCGGCCCGGGCTTCCCCATGGCCCTGCTCCTGGTGAAACCCGAAGCCGACAAGACCACCCTTGTCCGGCTCAGGACCAATGAAGGCGTTGTCTGGGATACCGCCGCGCCGATCATGAACGGTGATCTCGGTTTTGTCCGCGTCGGCGTGGAGGGCCGGCGCGCCGTCAGGGCGATCAACAGCCTTATCCGTTTCCTGGTACTCAGCACCATCGTGGTGATCATCATCGGCATCGGCCTCAGCGGCCTGCTCACCTGGTTCCTGACCAGGCCCATCCTGAGCCTCCTCGAAGCCACTCGCTCAATCAAGGCGGGAGACTTCTCGGTACGGCTCCGGAGCGCACCCCATGATGAAGTGGGCGAACTGATCACATCCTTCAACGAGATGGCCGGCCAACTTGCGCAGACCGACCTGCTGCGACGGGAAAAAGAACAGATCCGCAGAGAATTCCTGCAAAAGATCATCAACACCCAGGAAGGGGAACGGAAACGGATCGCCCTGGAGCTGCATGATCAGACCGGCCAATCCCTGGCAGCCCTGATGATCGGTCTCAAGCTCCTGGAAAAGACCAGCAATGAAGAGGAATTGCGTGAGGGGATCAATCGGCTGCGGGATACCATCACCAAGGAGATGGAATCCATCCACCGCATGGCCATCGACCTGCGGCCCTCGGTGCTGGATGATATGGGAATCATTGCCGCCCTGGAACTCTATATCGAATCGTTTCGGGAACGCTGCCGCACGACGGTGGATTTTCATGTCCTGGGCTTCGAGAACAGGCGTCTCGATCCCTTCATGGAAACCTGCATCTACCGCATCACCCAGGAGGCCCTTACCAATGTCGCCCGTCATGCCGCCGCCACGCGGGTTAGTATTATTCTTGAATGGCGGGAGGAGGAAATCCGCGGCATCATCGAAGATGACGGCGTCGGCTTCGACCTGCGCAACAGACCCTGTGAGCGGCTGGGAATCTATGGTATGGAAGAGAGGGTTTCCCTGCTGAACGGCACCCTGCAGGTGGAATCCAGCCCCGGCCAGGGAACGCTGCTGGCCTTCACGATCCCCGTTTCCAGGCCACCAGGAGAGTGATGATGAGCAATAAAGAAATCAGGGTCGTGGTGGTGGACGATCATGCCATACTGCTCTCCGGACTGTGCATGATGCTCAACGCCGAGGACAACATGGAGGTGGTGGGGCAGGCAGGCACGGCCGCCGAGGCCCTGGAGGTCGTCCGAGACAAACAGCCTGACCTCGTTTTGCTGGATATCTCCATTCCGGGCGACAGCGGCCTGGACATCATTGCCGACCTGCTGCGCCTGGCACCCGACAGCCGCATCATCATTCTGACCATGCACAACAACCGTGAATATGTCAAAAAGGCCCTGGCCGAAGGTGCCACGGGGTTTGTCCTCAAAAAGGGCCTGGACGTGGACCTGTTTTCCGCCATTGCCGCGGTGATGCGCGGCGAGATCTATATCCATCCCTCGCTGTTGCGTGACTATCTGGAAGGAGAAGGCGGTGAATCCGGCACAACCACAGACAGCACCGACAATGACCGTCTGCTGTGGGACTCCCTCAGCAGACGGGAACAGCAGGTCCTGCTCGGGGTTGCCAGGGGGCTCACCAGCAGGGAGATCGCCGGCAAG
>DRKI01000135.1 GCA_011051875.1 Desulfobulbus sp.
GACAAGAACTTGATGAAGGTCTTCGGACTTTGGTCTAATTCCCTGGCAGGAATGGAGGATTAACGATGTATGACAGTGATAAAATCATTCCGGGACTGATCATCTTTGTCCTGTTTATCACCTTTCCCGTCTGGTACAACCACGGAGACGCCTCGGAGGTGCCAAAGCCCGAGCTGCCCAAGGATGTGAAGGAGTGCGTTCTGCCGGTTGCCGACATGCGGGCAGAGCATATGCAGCTGCTCAACCAGTGGCGCGACCTGGTACTGCGGACAGGTGACCGGTCCTTTGACGTCAAGATCGCCGGAAAGGAGTACCAGAAGAGCCTGATGAACACCTGCATGCAGTGTCATTCGAGCAAGAAGAAATTCTGTGACCGGTGTCACACATATGCGTCTGTAACTCCGTATTGCTGGGATTGCCATTTAGCTCCTGTTGAGTGAGCCGCAAAGGAGGATATATTCTGATGGATAAGAAGAGAAGAGACTTCCTTAAGATTGCCGGCATTTCAACGCTGGCAGGACTTGGGGGACCGGCAGTGGTTGACCGGCTTGTCACCGGCACAAGTCCGGTCGGAGCCAGAGCTGCCAAGGAGATAGACCCTGATGCCATGGCAGAAACGCACAAGGCCGTGGCAGAAGAAGGACATGGCGAGGCCGGGGAAGTCGCGAAAACCGGGAGACGCTGGGGCTTGGTCGTAGACATGCGGAAATTCCGTGAAGATCCCGAGCTTGCCGAAAAGGTGATCAAGGCCTGCCATTCCACCCACAACGTGCCCCATTTCAGCAACAAGCGGCACGAGATCAAGTGGATCTGGCTTACCGAATATGAGAACGCCTTTCCCGAGCATTCCAGTTACTACAAGGACAAGGTGACTCTGGACAACGAGGTGCTGGTCCTCTGCAACCACTGTGATACTCCGCCCTGCGTACGGGCCTGTCCCACCAAGGCTACGTTCAAGAACAAGGACGGTATCGTGGCCATGGATTATCACCGCTGCATCGGTTGCCGCTTCTGCATGGCCGCATGCCCATATGGCTCCAGGAGCTTCAACTGGCGTGATCCGCGCGCAGGTCTTGACATGAACAAGCTCAACCGCAAGTTCCCCACCAGGATGCGTGGTGTTGTCGAGAAGTGTAACATGTGCGCCGAACGGGTGGGGCTTGGCAAGATGCCGGCCTGTGTGGAGGCCTGTGGTGAGAGCAAGGCCATGCTGTTCGGTGATCTCAATGATCCCAACTCCGAGATCCGGCAGGTGCTGAAGACCAATTTTACCATTCAGCGTAAACCATCACTGGGTACCCATCCATCAGTCTTTTATATTGTATGAGGACGCCATGTTAGAAAAAGCGCTAAAAGGAAACAAGTATTACTGGATGTGGCTGGCCTTCCTGGGCACTTTCATGGCCATCGGGGCGATCTGCTACGTCCGGCAGTATAACTACGGTCTCGGGCTGACCGGCATGAGCCGCGATGTCTCGTGGGGACTGTATATTTCCCAGTTCACTTTCCTGGTCGGTGTGGCCGCCGGAGGCGTGATGCTCGTGCTTCCGTACTATATCCACAACTACAAGGAATTCGGGCGCATCACCATCCTGGGGGAATTCCTGGCCATCGCCTCCCTGGTCATGTGCCTGATGTTCATCATCGTCGACCTGGGGCAGCCGATCCGGGCTCTCAACGTGCTCCTGCATCCCACGCCCCATTCCATGCTCTTCTGGGACATGATCGTCCTCAATGGCTACCTGTTCCTCAACCTTCTCTGCGGCTGGGTGATTCTGACCTCGGAACATAAGGAGGTGGCGCCGCCCAAGTGGATCTATCCCTTTGTCTACATCTCGATCCCCTTTGCCATCTCGATCCATACCGTGACCGCCATGCTCTATTGTGGTCTGCCCGGACGCCACTTCTGGCTGTCCGCCATCATCGCGCCGCGATTTCTTGCCTCGGCCTTTGCCGCCGGCCCGTCCCTGATCGTGGTCGCAGCCCTGATCCTCAAGAGGGTAACCAAGTTCGACGCCGGCAAGAAGGCCATTGACAAGCTGGTCACCATCATCCTCTATGCGGCGCTGACCAACGCCTTCTTCGTCTGCCTGGAATTCTTTGTCGCTTACTACAGCAACATTCCCGGCCACAAGGCTGCGCTTGACTACCTCTTCTTCGGTATCACCGAGCACGGGGTCACCTATGACAACCTGGTTCCCTTCATGTACGGTTTCGTGGTCCTGGGAGTCATCGCCATTGCGCTGCTTTCCATTCCCTACACGCGGCGGGAGAACGACTTCTACCTGGGGCTGGGCTGTGTGCTGCTCTTCATCTCCCTGTGGCTGGACAAGGGCATCGGTTTCGTGCTCGGCGGCTTTGTTCCCAACCCGCTGGAGCAGATCACCGAGTACTACCCAACGGCAAACGAGATCATGATCACCATTGCCGTATGGTGCACCGGGTTCTTCATCCTCTCCGTGCTGTACAAGATCGCTGTCAAGGTGGAAGAGGATATACACGCCTGACCACCAAGCACACCACAATGTGTTTTACGGAAAGCCCCCGGTCCGTTACGGGGGCTTTTTTTTATGCCCTGTGTGTGCTATAAGGGAGGGCATGAATCGGGCCATCACCTGGCCGGGACCACTGCAGAGGTCCCGGCTTTTCTGAATTCCCTTGTCACGTGCAACAGCCCATGGAAGCAGACACCGTGCAGGAAGGGAGAAAGAGAATCCTGTTTCTCTATTTCTCCTTTTCCAGTCAGACCAAGAATCTTCTCCATGCGATGGCCGAAGGGATGAAGCGCTACCTCGTGACCGTCGAGTGGGAGCGGATCGAACCGGTCGAGCCACTGCATTTTCCCATCGGGAGCGTCGCGCAGACCGTGCGTATGATGCTGCTCACCTTCCTGCGCCGGCGCATCCCCATCAGGGAGTTGTCCGAGACCTGTTTTCAGGACTATGATTTAATCGTTCTTGCCGGCCCCACCTGGTCATACAATCCCAGCGGACCGATCCTCTCCCTCTTTGACAGGGACGGGGAACTCCTTTTCAGGGGAAAGAAGGTCCTGCCCCTCATCTCCTGTCGCGGTTACTGGCGCATGCACTGGTGGGGACTGAAGATGCTGCTGGCCAGGTGCGGGGCCAGGGTCGACAACCTCATCGTCTTCACCCACCCGAACCCCGAGCCGTGGCGGACCATCGGGGTCTTCCTCAAACTGGCCGGCCGGGTTCCGGAGCGTCATTCCTGGATCTCCAGGTACTACCACAAGTATGGCCATACCAGGGACCAGCTTGCCGAGGCCAGGCGGTTCGGCGAGATGATTGCCCTGGCGCTTGAGCAGGGCGGAGATATCGGGGAACTGGATTTCCGGACCGCGGAGGCCATGCCCTGAGGCCCGGTGCCGGGGAAAGAGAGCCGGGCGCGGCGGCTCCAGCCATGACGGATGCTGCCTAACCCCGGCCGGCGGTTGCCAGGTAGGCCTGCCAGATTGCCAGGATCTCCTCCCTGAAAAAGAGATAGGACATGGCCGCCACGGCCAGGAAGGGGCCAAAGGGAATCCTGGTCCGACCGCCCCTGCCCTGGATCCGCATGGCCGCGATGCCGAAGACCGAGCCGATGAGCGAGCTGGCAAAGATCACGTAGAGCAGGCTCTGCCAGCCGAGAAAGGCGCCGATCATGGCCAGCAGCTTGATGTCGCCGCCGCCCATGCCCTCTCGCCGGGTCAGCAGCATGTAGGTGATTGCCACCGCATAGAGGAGTCCGCCGCCGACCAGGATTCCCAGGCCTGACTGCTGCCAGCTCACCAGGGGATTGAAAAAGGAGCCGGCAAAACCGATGATGATGCCGGGCAGGCTGATCACGTCCGGGATGATCTGGTGGTCGATGTCAATGAAGATGATGGCCAGCAGCGCCGCCAGGAAGGGGAAGTAGCAGACAAAGGCAGGGCCGGGGCCGAATCGTACGTAGAGCGCCAGGGAAAGACTGGCCATGCAGAGCTCCACCAGGGGATAGCGGGGCGAGATGCGTTCCCGGCAGGCCCGGCACCGGCCGCGCAGGAAGAGGTAGCTGAGCATGGGGATATTGTCATACCACCTGATCGGGGTCGAGCAGTGCGGACAGTGGGAGGCGGGAAAAGCGATGGAGCGGGACGGGTCAGGTAGCCGGTAGATGACCACGTTGAGAAACGAGCCGATGACCGCCCCAAAGGCGAAGCTGGCGATTGAGAGCAGGTATTGCAAGGACTTACCAGGGCAGAAGAGATCTTTGCTCCAGGGTGACGATACGCCATGGAGCCGAAAACAGCTACTCCGGCACGGGCAACGAGGCCGGGAAGACACCGGGTTGCCACCGCAGTGCCGTGTTGCATAATTTCTTGTATCCTTTTCCATGACCAAGTTCCAGGAAAAAGCACAGATTCTCGACCGGCAGGAGCTCGCGGCCGGGGTCTTCC
>DRKI01000136.1 GCA_011051875.1 Desulfobulbus sp.
CCCGGGATGATGAACCAGTGCGAGTTGAGGGTCTCGTTGAACCAGGAGCGGACCACCAGCTGGGCCGGCACCGGCTGCATGCCATGGCGGGCCGCCCACTGCATGTTGAAGGACTTGACAATGTCGCGGACGTAGTTGAGGCTGACCAGGGCGCTGTTGGAGTTGCGTCCATCCAGGATGACCTGGAGTTTCGCAGTCTGGCCCTTGCTGAGCTTCCGGGTGAAATCGGGCCCGATATGCAGGACCAGCATCGCCTTTTTTTCGTTGATCAGGGGGGCGATGGAGCTATCATGGGTGATGGTCGCCACCTGCCTGAACTCGTGCACACCACTGAAGCGGGCCAGCAACTGCCTGGAGGCGAGGCCGGGGTCCTCGTTGTAGACCGCGTAGGGGATATTGGTCAGGTCGAAGCTCGCCGAGTAGCCAAAGACCAGGATCTGGGCGACGGGCGGAATGATCAGGACCATCCTGCTTTTCTTGTTTTTGAGGATGGTCCGGAACTCTTTTTTCATCAGGGCAAGGATCTTTCTCAGCATCAGCATGGCGTGCTTCTACTCCAGGAGTTTGCGCGATTTTTTCCTGATGATAACCAGCAGGACCAGGGCCATGGCAGAGAGCCAGGCCGCGTTGACCAGGAACAGGGGCCAGATATCACCCGCCAGGAACAGGGTCTGCAGGATATCGACGAAATACCGGGCCGCCACCAGGTGGGTCAGCCACTGGATGACGACGGGCATTGTCCTGATATCAAAGACAAAGCCTGACAGGATAAAGGCGGGCAGAAAGGTGATGACGATGGCGATCTGGCCGGCCACGAACTGGCTTTTTGCCGCCACCGAGATGAACAGCCCCATGTTGATGGCCGTGAGCATGAACAGGGAGGAGGAGAGGATGAGCGGCAGCATGGAGCCGCGCAGCGGCACGTGAAAGAGAAAGACCGCCATGAGCACGGAGAGCAGCATGCCGCCCATGCCGAGAACGAAATAGGGTACGATCTTGCTGGCGATGATCTCCTTCATGGCCACCGGCGTCACCATCAGGGCCTCCATGGTTCCGCGTTCCCATTCGCGGGCCACGACCATGGATGTGAGCATGGCGCCGATCAGGGTCATGATGATCGCTATCAGGCCCGGCACCAGGTAATCCCGGCTGCGGACCGCGGCGTTGAACCAGACCCGGTGTTCCACCTCGACCGGTATCCGCAGCTCCTTGCCAGCGGCCTTTGTCATCCGCTGCAGCCAGTTGAACCAGACGCCGGTGACATAGCCCTCGATGAGCCGGGCCTTGTTGGCGTCCACGCCACTGACGATCACGCCGATGGGGGCCTTGCCGCCGGTGAGCATCTCGCGGGCGAAGTTGTGCCGCAGCCAGATGATGCCGTCCACCTCTCTGTGCATCATAGCCTGTTCCGCCTCCTGGATGGTTCGCATGGGCACGGGGAGAAAGTAATCCGACTGGTTGAAGCCGGAGACCAGGGACATGGCCTGGGGGCTGCTCTTCTCCACGACAATGGCCAGGGGCACGTTGCGGGCATCCAGGCTGACACCGTAACCGAAGATGAGGAGCAGCAGCACCGGCAGGAAAAAGGCGATGCCGATGCTGGAGGGATCACGGATGATCTGCCGGCTCTCCTTGCTGATCAGGCCGCGCAGCCGCATGGGATTCATGGTCGGCCTCCCTGGGTCTTCCCGGTCGCGGCCTCCTGCTCGTCGAAGGTCTCGATCAGGTGGATGAAAGTGTCTTCCATGGACGGCTCCGGGTTGTCCGGGGTGCGGAACCGTGCGGTCAGTTCGGATGGAGAGCCGGCGGCAAGGACCTGGCCCCGGGCCATGATCACCAGGTTGTCACAGTAACTGGCCTCTTCCATGAAGTGGGTGGTGACCATCACCGTCACGCCGGCGGCGGCCAGGGCATTGATATGGCCCCAGAACTCCCGCCTGGCCAGGGGGTCGATGCCCGAGGTGGGCTCGTCGAGGAAGAGGATCTCCGGCTCGTGCATCAGGGCCGCGGCCAGGGCCAGCCGCTGCTTGTAGCCAAGGGGCAGTTCCTCGGAGTCGTTTTCCTGCAGGTCGGCCAGTTCAAAGGAGTCCAGGGCCCAGCGGATCCGTTCCTTCTGTCGCTTGCCGGACAGACCGTAGGCGGAGCTGAAAAAGAGCAGGTTCTGGCGCACGGTCAGGTCGCTGTACAGGGAAAATTTCTGGGCCATGTATCCGATCTTTGCCCGGGCCGGGGCCCGTGCCTCCCGCAGGTTGTGCCCCGCCACCCGGAGGACGCCGCTTGTGGCGGGCAGCAGGCCGCAGAGCATGCGGAAGGTGGTGGTCTTGCCGGCGCCATTGGCCCCGAGCAGGCCGAAGATTTCGCCGCGCCGGACCGTGAAGCTCAGGTCTTTTACGGCGCGGAATTCGCCGAAATCACGGCACAGGTCCCTGACCAGGATGGCGGGTTCGTTCCCCCTGGCCTGCACCGGTGTGGCCTCGATGCCCTGGATCCCGGAGCTGCCGCTCGCCTCTTTTTCTTTTTCCCGCTGCAGCCTGTCGATGAAACTGTCTTCAAAACGTGGCCTGCTGGCCTCGACACGCCACTGGTCCGGATCAACGGCAAAGGCTTTTCCTGCCTCGGCCGGGGTCATGGGTGCCCTGGTCACCAGGCGCAGGGCGTCGCCCAGGATGATGGCGTCCACGGTGTCGTTGTTATCGCGAAGCCGGCGGAGCAGCTCCCGCCTGTTGCCGCCGCCGCGGGGGTGGATGGTGAAGGTCCGGTTCACGAGCCTGCTGCTGAAGGCCCCGGGCGCATCCTGACCCAGGAAACGGCCCTGGTGCATCAGCACCACCTCCCCGCATCGCTCGGCCTCGTCCAGGTAGGCGGTGGCAAGCAGTACGCTCATCCCCCGTTCCCTGACCTGGGAATAGACGATATCCCAGAGTTCGCGCCGGGAGACCGGGTCCACGCCCACGGTCGGTTCGTCCAGGATCAGGAGCGGCGGCGGGCTGACCAGCGCACAGGCGATGCCGAGCTTTTGTTTCATGCCACCGGAAAGACGGCCTGCCAGCCGGCCGGTGAAAGGCGCAAGCCCGGTCATGTGCAGCAGCCGTTCGTAGCGCTCGGGCCGTTTATCGGTGGCCACGTTGTGCAGGTCCGCATAGAGGTCCAGGTTCTCCTGCACGGTCAGGTCCTCGTAGAGCCCGAACCGCTGCGGCATGTAGCCGATGGAACGCTGGATCGCGTGCGCCTGGCGGGTTGCATCCAGGCCAAGCACGGTGACCGAGCCGGAGTCCGGTACGAGCAGGCCGCAGGCAAGACGCATCAGGGTGGTTTTGCCGGCCCCGTCCGGGCCGATCAGGCCGGTGACGATGCCGCGCTTCACCTGGAAGGAGACATCGGCAAGGGCGGTGACGGTGCGCTTGCCGACCCGGAAATGCTTGTTCAGGCCGGAAACGGAGAGAACGATGTCCTCCCCGTCTGCCGGGCGCCCGTGTTGATCACTCACCGCAGACATCCTGCATGCTGCCGGCATCCTTGCGCGACTGGTGCAGGTCAAAGGAGACCGTGGCAGGCATGCCGAGACGGAGTTCGCCTTGCGAGTCGCAGGCATAGACCCGGACCTGGTAGACCAGGCGGCTGCGCAGTTCGGGCGACTCCACGTTCTTGGGGGTGAACTCGGCCGTGGGCGAGATATAGCCGACCCAGCCCCTGTATCGTTTGCCGGGAAAAGAATCGGTGCTGATGTCGGCCTTCATGCCCTGCCAGATCTTGCCCAGATAGGGTTCCGGCACGTAGGCGCGCACCCATACCGGGTTGGTACGGGCGAGCGTCAGCACGGGCGCGTTGGGAAAGGTCATGTCGCCGGGTTCCTTGATCCGGTCCTGGATTACACCGTCCGCCGGGGCCACGAGCTTCGTGTCCTTCAGTTTCCTCCGTGCCAGGGCCACTGCGGCCTTCCTGGCCTCAAGCTCGGCCTTTGCCGCGGCGATATCCTCGACCCTGGGGCCCTGCACGGCCAGGTCCAAGGCCTCCCTGGCCGCCTGCAGCTCATTCTGCAGGGCAAGGTACATGGCCCTGGCGTCGTCCACTTCCTGGCGGGCTATGCTCTTCTTGGCCAGCATGCGCCGCAGGCGTTCGTAGGTGACCCGGGCATCCTCCACCCGGGCCTCCAGGGCCTTGACCTTGTCCCGGGCCGCCTTGATCTCCTGGGGCCGGGTACCGTGTTCCAGCTTCGCCACCACCTGTTGCTGGTGGAGGAGTTCCGCCTGCAGCCGTTTCAGCTCAGCCTGGTAACGGACAGGGTCCAGTTCTGCCACCAGCTGGCCGGTCTTGACCCGGTCGCCCTCGTGAACGGTGATCTTCTCTATTCGGCCCGAGTCGTAGAAGGCAAGTTCCACCTGGCGGATGTCCACGTTACCGAAGAGCTGCAACCTGCCGGACGGCTGCCGTTCCCCGGTCACCTTGCGGTAATAGAGGCCGCCGGCGGCAAGAAGGGCCAGCAGCAGGACCGGAACAATGATCTTTCGTTTGCCTTTCACGATCAGAACCTCTTGTTGTTGGATATGACCATATATCGAATTACTTGACCCGGCCACGTCCCGGCTTCCTGTCCAGGGCAGCAGCCGGATAGACCTGTTGACGAGATGCGTGACGGCATGTTTTCGCGATACTTCCGGCTGTCCGGGGCGGTGGCAACGGGCGCCTGCTGCGCTACCGGCAGGCCGGGCCCCGATGAATGAGCCCTGACAGCGATGGCCGTCTTAAATAGTAAGTACGGCGCCGTAGTTGGCAAGCGTCGCGGTGTCAAAATTACAACACGTGGACA
>DRKI01000137.1 GCA_011051875.1 Desulfobulbus sp.
ATCACGTAGAAGGATTGATCGACACCACCAACGTTTTGTGTTTCTATGGCCTCGATGAGTCCAACACCATGGGCCGGATACACAGCCATATCACCTGCTGAAAACACAAGCTCCTCCTGAAAAATATCATAAAATTTTACCGGCAATCGGCCGGAAAACCGCACGGAAAGCCCGTACAATTTTATAATATACCATATTTTTCCGGGATTGGCAAAAAAGAGTGTCCTTCTGTATGGAGGCAGCCTCGTGCAGCTGATCAGCCGGGAGGGGTACCCTGGCAGGGAACATGGATCCGGGGTGGTCGTGCCTGGAATGCTTCCGGTGCGGACCGCTGTCGCCGGGCGGCTTTCAAGGGGAGGTCAGGGAACCTGCCACTCTTCCGGTCGCTTGTGTGTCATCTCCTGTTTATTTCATTCATACAGGCGTCAATTCCCTGCTCGATGTACAACCGGATGGCCCTGTCTGTTTTTTCAAGGTTTTCCTCGAAGACCGCCAGTTCCTGTTCGGAAAACCTGGCCAGAACCCAGCGTTCCACCGGCATGGCGGTTGCGCCATCTCCTGCCGGCGGCCGGCCGATGCCGATCTTGATCCGCGCAAAATCCGAACCACCCAGGTACCTGATGATGGAGCGGATACCGTTGTGGCCGCCGGCTCCACCCCGGGCCACGACCTTGATCCGGCCGGCGGGGAGGTCGAGGTCATCGTGGAGGACAAGTATCCGCTCGCGGCTGATCCTGAAATAGTCGACAAACCTGGCCACGCATTCACCGGAGCGATTCATATAGGTCTGGGGCTTGAGAAGAATCACTGAACTCCCGGCCAGGCGCAGGCGGCAGTACTCACCCTGCCACTTGGTGGAGGTGAGACCGCAGCCAACAGTGTCGGCGAAGTGGTCAATGGCCAGGAATCCGGCATTATGCCTGGTCAGGGCGTACCGGGAACCGGGGTTGCCCAGCCCGACGATCAGAAAAACCGTGTCAGCCATGCGGGGAGGAAAGAGAGGAGGTGGGATATCGGGTCACGGTAATGCTCTTCTCGCCTGTTGCGTGCCACAGGCCTGGGAACGGCACAGGAAACAAGGCCGGCGAAAAGAATTTTCCCGGCCAGGACATTGCCTATCGCGGCGACCACCCGTATAGAAGGCAGCGCCAGGGCCGGGAGCACAGATCCCGGCATTGCACGGCGACCTGCTGCAAGTCTGCAGGCGCGTCCCGCCCTGACCGGTGGCCACAGCCGGTCCAGGCAGCGACGCCTTCTGACTGCAATCGCCCTGCCGCCGTGGTCACTGTGTCGCGGCCCGGTTTCCGGCGCCCGCAGTACAGCAAGGAGATCAGTAGACCGTCACGCAGACGACTTCGGGATCATCGAGCATCTCCACGTTCTCCGGCAGCTTCAGGTCGCCGAAGGTCAGGCCGGCACCTCCCCGCTCCAGGGGGGTGATGTCGGTGACAATGGAATCCGGGATATCCAGGGCCCGGCCGCGCAGGTGAACAACATGCCTGAACACATGCAACTCACCCCCCATATCCACCCCCTTGGCGGTCCCGGTGAACTCGAGGGGAACCTCGAAGTCCCGGGGGGTGTCCAGGTCGATCTTGAGCAGATCGACGTGGATGACCCGGTCCGTAACCGGATCCTGCTGAATTTCCTGGACCAGGACGTGGTGCTGCCGTTCGCTGTCGCCCTCGACCTCCAGGGTGATCACGGCATTGCGGCCATGGATGTGGAGCAGGTTCTTCTGCAGGTCGACGGAATCGAACTGCAGGGGGATGGGCTTTTCACCACCGCTGTAACAGACACCAGGAATCAGGTTGTTCTTCCGCAGACGCCGCATGGCACCCTTTCCGAAGACCGTGCGGACCGCTGACGGCATATCTACCTGCAACATGTTGTTCCTCCTTCCTTTTAACAGGAGTAAATCGTGTGATACCGATTGATTGGCAGAATCGAAAGATTCTCAGACAAAGAGATAGCTCACCGAGTCCTCGGCATGGATCCTCCGGATCGCCTCGCCGAGCAGTTCACCCACAGAGAGCACGGTGATCTTCTTGCATTTCTTTCCTTCATCCCGCAGGGGGATGGAGTTGGTCACCACCAGCGACTTGATGCAGGAGGCCTCCAGCCGCCCGATGGCAGGCCCGGATAGGACCGCATGCGAGCAGCAGGCATGGACCTCTTTTGCGCCCTGCTCCTTGAGCTTCTCCGCGGCCCCGCACAGGGTGCCGGCGGTATCGACCATGTCGTCCAGGAGAATGGCCGTCTTGCCGGTCACGTCGCCGATCACGTGCATGGCCTCGCACTCGTTGGCCCGCTCGCGCCGCTTGTCGATGATGGCCAGGCCGGTGTTGAGGCGCTTGGCAAAGGCCCTGGTCCGTTCCACGCCGCCGGCATCCGGCGAGACCATGATGACATTGTCAAAGGTCTCCCTGATGTACTTGAGGATGATGGGCGCGGCATAGAGGTGATCCACCGGGATATTGAAAAACCCCTGGATCTGCCCGGCGTGCAGGTCCATGCAGAGAACCCGGCGGGTGCCCACCGCCATCAGCATCTCGGCCACGGCCTTGGCCGTGATGGGCACCCGCGGCCGGACCTTGCGGTCCTGGCGGGCATATCCGTAATAGGGCATAACGGCGGTAATCCGTCGGGCCGACGCCCTGCGCAGCGCGTCAACCATGATGATCAGTTCCATGAGATGGTCGTTGACCGGCGTGCAGGTGGGCTGAATGACAAAGACATCGGTACCGCGGACGTTTTCGCCGATCTCCACCGATATCTCCCCGTCAGAGAACTGCTTCACCTCGGCGGCGGCCAGGGGGATGTCCAGGTAATTGCAAATCTCCTCGGCAATGGCCGGGTTGGCATTGCCGGTAAACACCTTCATTATGTTCGGCATGATGGGAGCCTCAGAATTTGGCTGGGGCGGAGGGATTCGAACCCCCGAATGCAAGGATCAAAACCTTGTGTCTTACCGCTTGACGACGCCCCAATCGGTCAATTGCGAACCAGATCCGCTTTTCCACCTATTCCACAAAAGATTCCATGGTCAATAACGCTCACCCCCCTCGTTCCGACCGCAGCGGCTCGACCAGAAAGACGTGGGGACAGCTCGCACGCAGCGTATGCTGGCACTTCCTGGCCCTTTCCAACTGCTGGAGAGGGAAAAGGGCGAATACGGTCGGCCCGGACCCTGACATCATGGCCGCCTCGGCCCCGCCTGCAAGCAGGGCCTGTTTGATTTCACTGATCCCGGGGTGACGGGATATGGTTACCCGTTCGAGATCATTCGTCATTTCAAAATGATAATCGTACCGACCGCTGGACGGTCCCCCCTGCTTCGACCGTCTCTCGTCATCCAGGGAATTAGACAGGTTAATTTTTTTTGTTTCGGATGTCAACGCGAAAGTCTCATATACCCACCTCGTTGACACGGAAAACCCGGGATTGGCCAGCAGGACCAGGTATCCTTCGAGTGACGGCGCCGGTACCAGCACCTCGCCGATACCCGTGGCCCTTGCCGCGGCAAGATCGGACACGAAAAATGGCACATCCGCGCCCAGGGCAAGCCCCATTTCGGCAAGTTCCCGCCTGCTGCATCCGGCCTGGAAGATCCGGTTCATACCCAGCAGGGTGGCTGCGGCATCGCTGGAACCGCCGCCAAGTCCGGCGGCAACGGGAATGGTCTTGAAAAGAACCAGCTCCACGCCCTGTGCTGTCCCGGAGAGACGGTGTCCCATGCTGGAAAGAAAATGGGCCGCCGCCCGGTGGACCAGGTTGCTGTCGTCTTCGGGCAGGTCGCTGTCAGGACAGGACAGCCGTATGCCCCGCTTCTTCGGCCGCAGGACCAGCCTGTCGTACAGGGCCACCTTCTGCATCAGGGTGTCCAGCGTGTGGTACCCGTCGGGCCGGCGGCCGGTTACCCTGAGCGAGAGGTTGATCTTTGCCGGAGCACGAAGAGTCAGTGAATCAGGCGGCATGCCGGGTCCGGTCAGGTTTCCTGGGCGGACTTGACAAACCGCATCTTCAGCTCGTAGAGCATCCTGGTCAGCAGTTCATTTTCCTGGGCGTCCAGGTTGCCCCTGGTCTTTTCGGCAAGCATGGTCAGGGTATCGATGGTATGGCGGGCAAGCTCGATGTCCCGGACCTTTTCCCCTGTTTCCGGGTGGGGCAGTTCACCGAGATGGAAGAGGGCCGAGGTGTTCAGCGACAAGATGAACGAGGCAAAGGAAACCTCGGGCATGACACACTTGCCCTCCTTGTTGCGGACCCTGCCCTCGGGACACTCACCGCAGTTGTTCGATGACTCACTCATGGTTGCACTGTCTCCTGTAGAGGTTGGCCTGAATTGGTTCAGGAACCGGCCGGCGCCACAGGAACACCGCCGTGGCGCCGGAACGATGCAGACCGGATGTCGGCAGATACGGATCAGCCGTTGTAGGGGGGCAGCTCCAGGACCATGGCGTCATCAATGTCGGGCAGGTTGCGGACCTTTTCCAGCAGCTCGCGGGAGACCAGGGTATCGGTGTTGAGCAGGATGATATTCTGGTTGCTGCTCTCCTCGCGGCCAACGGTCATGCTGGAGATATTGGTGCCGTCCGCTCCCAGGGTGGTGCCCAGGGCGCCGATCACGCCGGGCTTGTCCTGGTTGTAGACCAGGAGCATGTGGCCGGCGGGCAGGGCCTCGAGCCTGAACGAGTTGAACCGGACCAGCCGGGGCTCCTTCTTGCCGAACACGGTGCCGGCCAGCAGGTTCTCTCCTTCATTGGTCCGGACGGTGATCCGCAGGAGGTTGGTGAAATCCGCAGCCTGCTTGGTCTTGGATTCAACCACCCGGATGCCGCGCTCCTTGGCGATGAGGGGCGCATTGACGAAATTGACCGCGTCCTGGAGGATGGGAGTGAACAATCCCTTGAGAAAGGCGACCGTCACCGGCCCGGTATCCTGCTCGGCCAGGTCACCGCTGAATTCCAGGTTGATCTCCTCCACCCCGCCACGGGCGATCTGCATGTGCAGGGAACCCAGCATCTCGCCCAGGGTGATATAGGGACCGACCTTGGCCAGCACGTCATCACTGACCGAGGGGACGTTGACCGCGTTGCGAACCGCGCCCTTGAGCAGGTAATCGGCCACCTGTTCGGCAATGGCCGAGGCCACGTTCTCCTGGGCCTCGCTGGTGGAGGCGCCGAGATGCGGCGTACAGATGAAGTTGTTGAGCGAAAGCAGCGGCGTGGTCTCCAGGCTGGTGGGTTCCTTTTCAAAGACGTCCAGGGCCGCGCCGGCGATCCGCCCCTCCTTCAGCGCCTCGTACAGGGCATCCTCGTCCACGACACCGCCGCGGGCGCAGTCGATGAACATGGCGTCTTCCTTCATGTTGGCGAAAAACTCGGTGGACAGCAGGTGGCGGGTTCCCTTGGTCAGGGGCGTATGCACGGAGATGAAATCGGCCCGCCTGGCCAGCTCGTCCAGTTCCACCAGCTCGACGCCGAGCTTCTCCACCAGGTCCAGCGGCATGAAGGGATCATAGGCAATGACCTTCATGTGCAGCCCCTGGGCCCGGTTGGCGACAATGGAGCCGATGCGGCCGATGCCGACAATGCCCAGCACCTTGCCCGAGACCTCGCGCCCCATGAACGACTTCTTCTCCCACTTGCCGGCCTTCATGGAGGCAGTGGCCTGGGGGATGTTGCGGGCAAGCGACATCATCATGGCGATGGCATGCTCGGCGGCCGTGGTCGCATTGCCGTCCGGCGCGTTCATGACCACTATGCCCTTCTGGCTGGCGGCCGGAATATCGACATTGTCGAGCCCGATACCGGCCCGGCCGACCACCTTGAGCCTGGTGGCGGCCTCGATTATATCGGCACGCACCTTGGTGGCGCTGCGGATCACCAGGCCGTCATATTCCGGGATAATGGCCTTGAGCTCCTCCGGCGGCAGCCCCGTGTTGACATCCACCTCCAGGCCTGCATCCCTGAGTATCTTCTCGCCGATCGGCGCCAGGTTGTCGCTGATAAGGACCTTCATCTCTCTCCCCTTTTTTCACACCGGTTCAATAAGTATAGGTAACTGAGTTTAGGTAACTGGATTTTCTGATCGCGCCAGGAGTCCGCCGGTCGGCAACCTGAAGGAGGGAAGCGCGTCCCCGGGCGCCGGATCACATGGTGTCACGGTGCACAGGGACAGCCGAAAACAGTCCACTAACTGGCCGTAAGCCGTCACAGGCACCCCGCCTCTGCACGGTCGCGCCGCTCCGCATACCGGGATCGGAGCGCCTGCACAGATTCGGGCATCTGTGCCAACGTACAGTTTCGAGGCTGTGACAACAACGAGTTCTAGTACCCCTGTGATCAGTTACGACTGGCCGGACAGAAACTCCTTTTCTCGGAAAAAAAATAAAGTATAACTTCATTCTGGTTTCCAGACAACAGGAAAGTACGTATTCTCCGCAAAACCGGGAAAATCCCTGCCGGGCCGGATTCCGCCATCAGCCGCGGCAAACCGTGAAACCCGCCGCCATCCCGGGTTCAATACCGCAGGAGGGAACAGTTGCCGATGAAAGGCCCGGTCAGGCAGGCCCCTGTATCACGGGACCGAACCGCGCCCCGGGGGCGACCCTGTGCTGCAGCCGTGGCTGGCAGGGCCTCCATGCACTGCATGTCCGCAGACCGGAGCAGGCGTGCCGGCCGGGGTGATTACCGCCCAACACTGTCAGCCCGATTTCTTCCCTTGAAGGGAAAACTCTTTGGGGATATACTGAAAATTTTCGTTTTACAGGCCGGGCCCGATCCCACCGGTCATGCCGTCGGCCTGCGCCGCGACCGGGACGCCGACCGCCGCTGTTCCGCCTTCAAAAGTGGCCAGCCGCTTGAAACTGCTGCATCAATAATCTCTGACCAGGCATCCGCTTTCCGCCGCCTGTTACAAGGAGCCACACAATGTCCGAAGTCCGTGTCCGTTTCCCTCCCAGCCCCACCGGCTACCTCCATATCGGCGGGGCCCGCACCGCTCTCCTCAACTGGCTGTGGGCGCGGAAGAACAACGGCAAGCTGATCCTGCGCATCGAGGACACCGACGCCGAGCGGTCCACCCGCGAATCCATCGAGGGGATCATCGACGGACTGACCTGGCTGGGGCTGGACTGGGACGAGGGCCCCTACTTCCAGACCGAGTTTGCCCACGAGCATGTGGCGGCAGCCGAGCGGCTGCTGGCCGAAGGCCACGCCTACCGGTGTTTCTGCACCAGGGAGGAGCTGGAACAAAAGCGCAAGCAGGCCCTGGCCGAAAAAAGGGATGTCCGCTATGACGGCACCTGCCGCAACCTGTCGGCCAGCGAGATCCGGGCCAGGGAGGAGCAGGGACTGCCCTCTGTCATCCGCTTCCGGGTGCCGGAAAGGGACGGGGTGGTGGCCTATGAAGACAAGGTGCTGGGACGGATCGAGCGGCGCTACGACGATATCGAGGATTTTGTGATTGTCCGTTCCAACGGCCGCCCCCTCTACCTGCTCTGCAACGTGGTCGATGACATCCGTGACCGGATCACCCACATCATCCGCGGCCAGGACCACATGTCCAACACCACGCGCCAGGTCCTGCTCTACGAGGCCCTGGGGGCCGAAACGCCGGTATTCGCCCACATGCCGCTGACCCTGGACCTGCAAAAACGAAAAATCTCCAAGCGCAGCCACGGCGAGATCGTGTCGGTCCAGTTCTACCGGGAACGGGGATTCCTGCCCTGGGCCCTGTGCAACTTCCTGGCCCTGCTTGGCTGGAATCCCGGCACGGACCAGGAGATCTTCTC
>DRKI01000138.1 GCA_011051875.1 Desulfobulbus sp.
AACTGGGTAAAGCGGCTCAACAGGGCCTGGTAACTGAAGGTGGTGTCGGCCGAGATCATGGGCTCGCCGCCGAGACAGACAAAATCCCTGCCCCGTGCCGTTGCCAGGGCCATGATTCCGCATCTGCGCAGCTGGTCCATGCGTGAGTCGCTGAACAGGATCTCCACCGGCAGAGGCGGTGTCCCGGCCATGTTCAGTCCCAGGTCCGTGATCCGATGCCGATGCCAGTCGGTGAGAGCCGTCGGCCAGCCCGTGGCCGCCATGGCCTGTCCCGCCAGGCAGGCGGCGGCCCAGACCGGCGCCACCCAGGGCGGTTCTTTTTCCTCGAGGTTCACCCGGCGAGGCCGGTTGTCGGCCCCCCAGGGGAAGCGGCAGAGCAGGCGGTTGCAGGCAAGCCCCAGCCAGCGGCCGGCCTCGGACTCCTGCAGTCGCCGCCACTTGGCGAATTCCTGGGTCGCGAGGTAATGGGGCAGGAAGGGAAGACGGTCCATCTCCTGCCAGGAATCGATGAGAAAGAAAGGCGGTATGATCCAGGCCAGGGCCGGCACCAGCAGGGCATGGCCGCAGCGGGCCAGGGCATCCAGCAGATGCAGGGACCTGGCCGAGCTGTCGAAAGGGCAGTCAACAAGGAGCAGGGAGGGCAGGGGCCGGTCGAGATCACTGCTCAATCCGGCCAGGGTCTCTTCCAGGGTGTCCCGTGTGGCCGGGACGAGCTGCAGGTGCACGTTTTCGTTCAGGCCGCCCTGGCCGGCAAGCAGCCGCACACCCTGCCAGGACGCCTCCATCTGCCGGAATTCCGGGTCCCGGAAGATGCGGGCCAGGATTTCGTCGAGGATCCGGTCAAAAGAGGGTCCGGCCGGGCCGGGAGTGGCAGCGACCCGGTCCCCTGGTCCGGAGGCGACCATGGAGAGGATCCGGTCCAGGGTGTCGTTGTCGGCATCCTGCGGTGCGGCGGGTCGGTTTTCCTGCCCGAGCGGCGGCTGCGGCTCCAGGGGAGGCAGGTCGGGCCAACGGCGGAGGCCGTCGGCGATCTCTGTGGCCGGCATCCCCTGGCGGCGGGCCGTGGCCAGGAAGCGACCTGCCGCCGCCAGGTCCGCCAGGTAGGGCTGGCTCTCCAGGAGGCCGTCGGGAGTGAAGTCCCGGAGGCGCTGAAACGTGAGCTGCAGGCCGCCGGCCGGGCAGAGGTCCCGGGGCAGGGAGATGTACAGGGAGGGCCGGAGCGTGGCCAGGGCCCTGGCCGGCTCCTGCCGGTCAAGGACTACCGGGGCCTCTTTCCAGGCCCGTTCCAGCTGCCCTGCCAGGGGCGCCAGGGCCAGGATGGTGTAGGGTATGCGTGGTGCCTGCATGGGGTCCTCCCGTAGCTCTGCCGTGGTCCATGGAATGCGCCTGGGCCGGACGCCCTGTCTCCTGCGTGGTGACAGGACACCGGAATGCACAGGAGGTTGAGGTTCCGTGGAACCGCGGGTGTTCAGGATGAGAAAAGCCGCTGCACATACTGTATCAGCGCCCCGAGCCGCTGCATGAGCGTGGTGCCGGCCGTGGTCTCGCCGGATCCCGGGAAGAGCAGGAAGGCTGCAAGCAGGGCAAGGCAGATGGCAACGACGACTATCCCGGTCACCACCATGTTCCGTCGACTGCCCGCGGCTGGCCGGGATTTGGACGGCCTGCCTGTTCCGGGCCGGGCAGGGGCTTGTTGCTCCTCCGGCTCCGGTCCTGCCTGTTCCGCCAGCCGGCCCTGGCCCAGGAATTGGAACCAGGGTCCCCGGGGGGAAAGGGCCAGCCGGGTATCGGCGGCAAGCACGGTCCCCTCGCCCGCAGGCTGCCGGTCCACCGAGACCAGGTTACGCCCGGTCAGGTCGGAGACCAGGTAGTGCCCCTGCTCAAAGGAGATCCGCGCGTGCCGGGGCAGCACCGCGGGGTGATCCAGGCAGAAGTCGCAGTCCGGGCCGCTGCCGATGATCACGGGGAGGGAGGTGAAATTCCTGATGGTGGTGCCGAACTGGATAATGAGCGGCTGCGCGGCACCGGCCGGTTCCCGTCTGCCCGTGGCCACGGGCTGTGGCGCGCTGGTTGCATGGTCCGGGGGATCGGTTTCCTGCGTGCCGGGCGGTGCGGGTGCCGGCTCGGCCTGCGGAGGTGGTGCGTGCGCCTCTGCCGGTGGGGCTCCCGGGGCGGTAACGGACGCCCGTTCGCCCGTGCCGGAGATCATCGTGCTGAGAAAGCTGATCTTCGGCCCCCCGGTACCGATGATCAGGACATCACCGTCCTTGAGAAAAATCTCCTGCACCTGTTTGCCGTTGACAGAGGTGCCGTTGGTGGAGTGATCGACGAGTTTGAAACGGTTTCCTTCCCGCGTGATTTCGGCATGGTGCCGGGAGATGACCGTCATGTCGGCTGGAAAGACCACGTCACAGTCGGGGTGTCGGCCAAGGGTGATGCGGGGAGCGGAGAACTCCTGGATTTTCCCTTTCATCGGTCCGTCGATGTGGACCAGTTGTACCTTGATTTCAGGAGGTTGAATGGTCATCGGCAGAGAGTCCCGGAGGCCGGAACCTGGGTTCGTGGATCATGGGCAGCCCCGACGTAACTGGTCACAGGGCATGGAACCATCTGTTTTCATTGTACCGAGGAATGTACGTTGGCACGGGTTCCCCGATTTTGTGCAGGTACGATTGTTCGCTAATAGCCCCTCTATGCGGGCGATCGCGACCGTGCAAAAGCGGGGTACCCGTGACGACTTACGCCCCGACAGCAGGGCGTCCAGGGGCGGGGCCGGTCTTCGTCTGCGGCGGGCTGGAGGCCTTCCCCTTGTCCGTTTTGCATATCATAGCAGAATCCCGTTGAATTTAAATAGTTTTTTCGATAAGTGTTAGAATGACCCCATGAATTGCAACGCATTTGCCGCAGGAACGGGAACGGCAGGAGAGGAAAATGGTGATCATCCGGACATCGGCCTGCGCGCGGAGTGACATCGGTCTGCGGCGCAGCTCCAACGAAGATGCCTGCCTGGCAGACAGTGATGCCGGCTGTTTCCTGGTGGCGGACGGCATGGGTGGTGCAGCGGCCGGCGAGGTGGCCAGCGGTCTTTTCGTCCGCACCGCGGCGGACCTCATTTATTCCGATCCCTCTCGCTCCGAGGACCTGGCCGTGGCCCAGGTGAAGAATGTCTTTTCCACTGCCAACGAGGCGATTCTGCGCCACGTGGAACAGAATCCGGCCCATGCCGGCATGGGATGCACCGCCGAGCTGCTGCTCCTCCACACCGGCGGTTTTGTCCTCGGACATATCGGTGACAGCCGGACCTACCGTTTGCGGGGCGGCAGCCTGCGGCTGCTCACCCATGACCACTCCCTGGTCCAGCAGCAGGTGGACCAGGGAATCATCAGTGCCGGCGAGGCCAGGCACCACCGGATGCGCAATGTCATTCTCCGTGCCGTCGGGACCAGGGAAGAGCTGGCGGTGGACATCATCAGGGGGCCGGTACTGGCCGCTGACCTGTTCCTGCTCTGCACGGACGGGTTTTCCGACATGGTGGACGACGGGAAGATCCGGGACATTCTCCGCCGGCGCGAGCCGCTGCCGGACAAGGTGAACCACTGCATCGAAGAGGCAAAGGGTGGCGGCGGCCTGGACAACATCACCGTGGTCCTGGTGGAGGTTCTCTGATGTGCCGGCACCGGCCTGCGGACAGAGCGATATGCGTGTCGTTGTTGTACTGGTGTCTGCTCCTGTGCTGTCTCGTGATCCCGCGCCTGGTCACTGCGCAACTTCCGGAGGTGACAAGAAAGATTCCAATGCCCGTGGCCGAGGCCGGGCAGGTGATCACCGCCTGGCTGACCGGTGCCGGCCTGCAGGTGGAGGAGGCGAGAGGGGCCGGCGGAGCACTGCGGATCGCTGCCCACGGTGCTGACAGCTCCTGGGATATCGTCCTGGTACCCGATACCCCGCTGGCCTCCGTGGCCCGGATCCGCTACAGCGGGCAGGAGCAGGATCCGGCCGGGGTGCTGGACCAGGCCATCCGGAGCCGACTCGACCACCGGGAGGGGGCGGCAGCCGGGCAGGAGGCCGCCTTTCCCTCGCCGGTTCTGGAACGGATCGAGGCCATCGTCTGTATCCGTGCCCTCAGCCGGGGCCATTTTTTTCAATCCTCGGGATTTTTTATCGACAGCGACGGCCTGGTCCTCTGTACGGCCCACGATCTCCGGGAGCATGAAGAGGTGCGGGTCACCACCGCCACCGGCCTCGAGTTCAAGGGCGACGTGCTGAGGGCCGATTTTGCCCGGGACCTGGCCCTGATCAGGATCAAGGCCCGCATGGACAGGGTCGTCGATGTCACCGGCGGTCGCAATCTCCTGGGCATGGGGGAGCAGGTCTATGCCGTCGGCTGCCCGGTCAACCTGCGGGGTACGGTGAATTCCGGCATCCTCAACGCGCCGCCGCGCCGGGTGGGGAAACTGCCCTACTGGCAGGTGAGCATGGAGATCCGGCCCGGCAGCAGCGGCAGCGCGGTATTCGATGCCCGGGGCCGCTTCGTGGGCATGGTCAAGGGACGCTACCGGGGAACGGACAGCATCGGTTTCCTGATCCCGCTGGAAACCATTGTCGAGTTTCTCAAAGAGCAGCTATGAAGTATGGCCGGTATGAAATCGTCTCCGAGCTGGGCCGCGGCTCCATGGGCGTGGTCTACTTGGCCCATGACCCGCAGATCGACCGGCAGGTGGCCCTGAAGGTCCTGCGCGAGGACCGGGTCACCTCGGATGATTTCGTGCAACGGTTTCTCAAGGAGGCCAGGGCGGTGGGCCGGCTCTCCCATCCGGGGATCGTCACTGTCTACGATATCGGCCAGGACCATGGCACGATCTACATCGCCATGGAGTACCTCGAGGGCACCCCCCTGGACCGGCTCATGGCCGAGAACCGTTTCGGTGTCGACGAGATCATCGACCTGGGCGTCCAGGTGGCCGAGGCACTGGACTATGCCCATGGCAGGGGGATCGTGCACAGGGATATCAAGCCGCCCAATATCATGGTCACCGCGGACGGCAAGGTCAGGGTCACGGATTTCGGTATCGCCCATGTCGAGGATCCCGAAGGGCACCAGATGACCCGGGCCGGCGAGATTCTCGGCACTCCTGTCTACATGTCGCCGGAGCAGGTTGCCGGCCAGCCGGTGGACGGCCGTTCCGACATCTATTCCCTGGGGGTGATACTCTATGAGCTGGCCACGGGCCGCAGGCCGTTTCAGGGGGACAGCCTGGCCTCGCTCTTTCTTGCCATCACCCGGGATACCCCGCCCGCACCGGACCGGCTGAACAGCGCTATTCCCCACCGGCTGTCCGAGGTCATCATGCGGGCCATGGACCGCGATCCCGGCAACCGCTATCCAGACGGCCGCACCCTGGCCCGGAGACTGCGGGAGTGCCTGGCAGAGGGCTCCTCCGCCGGTCCGTCACCGCCGGAGAAACGGTCCGGCCGCGGTCTGTTCTGGGGAGGACTGGCCCTGTTCCTTGCCGTCTCGGCCACCGGGACCTATCTCTTTCTCTCTTCCGGCGGCCGGAAACCACGGGTCCCGGAACAGGGGGCGGAGAAGACGATGGTGCCGCCGTCGCCACCGGTTCAGAAACCGGCGGCGGAAAAGGAGACAAAGCCGGCGCCGGAGGGGAAAACAACGGCGACCAGGCCGCAGACCCGGCCCGGGGCGCCAGAGTCCGGGGAACTGCCCCTGGTCCGGCCGGAGCGGGTCAAGAAGAAGGCCCGGTCCGCTGCCCGGCCGCGGCAGCCGGCCGGGGGGAAACCTGCCCACGTGAAGAGCGGACCGGAAACCCTGCTGCCGCCGGTGGAACCTGGCGATGATATCTTCCGCCTGCAGCCCGGCGGCGTGGAGGGGACACCGGCGGTACCGGCCGCACGGGAAGAGAACGCCGCAATTCCGGAGGTCCCGGAGGCGACAGGGAAGGTGGAGAAGAAGGCCGGGAAACCACTGCCTCGACGCTCGAAGCCGGGGGAGATCGAGGCCGGGCAGCCGGCGGCCGCCGGGGCACCGGCCGGGAAACAGGCAACGAAGCAGCCCCCCCTCATGACGCTGCTGAAGATGTCCTCCCGTCCCGCCGGGGCGAGCCTGTTCGTGGACGGCGCTCTCCGGGGCCGGACCCCGCTCAGCCTGGAACTTGCGGCGGGCAAGTACGAGGTGGTGCTCCGGCTTGAAAACCACCTGGACTGGAAGGCGCAGCTGGACCTGAGCCGGGGCGGCGAGGTGCCCCTCACGGTCAGGCTGCTGCCCACGCCGCAAAGACGGAAATGAAAACCTACCTGTGGAGAATCACGATGAAACGGTTTGTCAAGTTCGTACTCCTGCCGCTCCTGCTGGTCACAACACTCCCTGTCTCCGGCCATGCGGAACTGGTGCCCGGAAAGGTGGCCCCTGACTTTTCCCTCCAGGATGTGTACGGCCGGGATCACACCCTGTCCGCCATGAAGGAGCATTCCCTGATCGTTCTCTATTTCTTCGACACCGAGTCCTCATCGAGCCTGGAAGGGCTGCTGGCCCTGAACAGCCTCAAGAAACGGTTTGCCGACACCGATCTGCTGATCTGGGGTATCACCACCTCGGGCAAGGCCAGGGTCTCGGATTTCATCGTCGAGCATGAGCCGGCCTTCCCGGTGATGCTGGACAGCGGCGAGATCAGCGGCCTCTACCAGGCACAGGTGGTGCTGCCCACCACCTGCATCCTCGGGCCGGGCCTGAAGATCATCGATTATTTCCAGGGCGGTGGCCAGAGCACGGAGCAGCTGCTCGTCACCCTGGCGGAACGGGAACTGCAGCGTGACAACCTGGATGTTGCCCTGGCCATCAGCAGTGACGTGCAGGAGAAGAATCCAGAAAACCTCAAGGCCAAGACCATCTACGGCTACGCCGCCCTGAAGGCGGACAAGGTCGACGAGGCGGAAAATGTCTTCCGGGACCTGGCGGAAACCGGGGGAGAAGGCGATGTCCTGGGCAGTGAGGGGCTGGTTGCCGTCTATGCCAGAAAGGGCGAGACCAAGAAGGCCATGGCCCTGGCCGACAAGGTGGAGAAGAAGGCCCCGGATCGGGGTTACGTCAACGTCATCAAGGGCGACATCCTCTACAGCCAGGACAAGAAGAAGGCCGCCGAGGCCGAGTACCGGAAGGCAGTGGAGAAGCCGGAAGGCGAACCTTTCCAGAAGGCGGTGGCCTTCAACCAGCTGGGCCGGCTTTACGCGGGCCTGGAAAACTACCAGCAGGCCAGGCAGCTCTATGACCAGGCCGTGGATATCGACCCGTACTATATCGAGGCCATGTCCAACAAGGGGGTCGCCTTTCAGAAGGAGGGCAACCTGGAGCAGGCCCTGGCCAGCTACCGGCAGGCCATGTCGGTCAACCGCAACGACACCTTTGCCGCCATCCTGGCCAGGAAGGCCCAGGAGTTGATCGACCTGCAGAGGGATACGGCCCGCAAGAAGCGCATCGATGCGCTGGTCAAGGAACTGGCGCAGCGGTTTCATCGTCAGCAGAAACCCTTTCCCTTTTTCAGCAGCGATGATACGTGGACCTCGCGGCCCATGGTCGTTTCCTTTGTCGATTTCCAGGAAAAGGGAGGGCTTTCCGAGCGTGACGGCATGTCCCTGGTCCTGACCTCCAGGCTCAGTGATCTGCTGAGCCAGTCTGGACGGGTACGGGTCGTGGAGCGGGCCCTGATGGAAGAGCTGCTCAGCGAGCTGAACCTCGGGTCGTCGGAACTGGCCGATCCCGAGACAGCGCTCAAGCTCGGCCGGATCCTGGCCGCCAGGATCGTCAGTACCGGTTCTCTGCTCTTTCTGCCCGATTCAACCCTCCTCAATCTCAGGCTGATCGACACCGAGACCACGGCCATTTCCCGGGTCCTGACCAGGAAAATGACCCCCGACGCGGGAGATGTCGAGGATGCCAGTGCCTGGCTGAACCGGCAGATCCTGGAGACCATTATCCGCAAGTACCCGTTGCGCGGCTTCGTGGTCCAGGTAAGCGGCGGGGAGGTGATGATCAACCTTGGTTCGGGGCAGGGCGTGGTGCCGGGAACCCGGTTCGCGATTCTCGAGGAGGGCGAGCCGATCAAGTACCGGGGCCGGACCCTGCGCGGCGCACCCAAGCGCATCGGAGAGCTTGAGGTGGTGCGGGTGGAGCAGGACCTCTCCTTTGCCAGGATCGTCGATTCCCGGCGGACTCCTGCCCGCGATGACAAGGTCCAGGAACTGCCGGCCGAACTTGCCATGAAAGGAGGGAAGGAATGAAAGCGGCCATCCGCCTGCTTGTCCTGTGCTTTCTCCTGCTGCCGTCCGGCTGTGCCGGCCCGCCGAAAGCCTATACCCCGCCGGTCTACTCCAGGGGGGCCGTGGTCGCGGTCTGGGAGCTGGAAAACATGAGCGTGGAGAGCAGCCCGCTCCTCGACGAGATAGGCGAGATGCTCACCGCCCGGGTGATCGACACCCTGCAGCAGGGAGGGTATGTGCTCATCGAACGGCAGAAGCTGCTTCTGGCCCTGGAGGAGCTGAACATCGGCTCCTCGGCCCTGGCCGGGGAACGGTCACGGCTGGAGGTCGGGCGGATCATCGGCGCCCAGCTGATGGTCTTTGGCGGCTACCAGCGGGTGGGTGAACAGCTGCGCATCGACCTGCGCATGGTCGAGGTGGAGACCGGGGCCGTTGTCCGAACCGCTGACAAGACCACCAGGGCAGCCGATGTCAGCGGCTGGCTCGATGCCGCGGCCAGCGCCGCGGCCGGGTTGCTGTGAGATGGTGTGGAGTGACGCCCGGATTGCGATGCGGGACGTGTCATGGGACACGCCCCGCAGTACCGAGCTCGTCCGGCGGCTATTAAAGAGTGATGTAGAACTCGAAGGAGGTCGGTTCCGCCAGCGGATTCCCGTTCGTGTCCTGAAAGCCGGACAGGGTAAAGGTGACGGTGGACTCATGCGATCCGTAAAATACGGATGAGCAGTAATTGTAGTCGTTTGACCAGGAGACCGTCATGGTGGTGCGGTCGTCGGACCACGAGGGAGATGAGAGCGACCAGTCGGGCGGGGAGGTTACTGTCACCGTGCCCGTGGTTTGCATCGGTTCGCTGAAGGTAAACTGGAGAGAGTCCTTGGAGCAGGAAAGTTCTGACAATGGCTGCGGGTTGGTGCTGGCAGTGGGAGCTGTCGTGTCCGAAGGGGTGGTGGCCGGTTGGTTCGCGGCCGACGTTCCATCGTTGTCGTCACCGCCGCTGCTGCTGAGCGCCACGGCCACGCCTGCGCCCACCGCGGCCAGGCCGAGGCCCACGGCCAGTACGGTGCCGGCGCCGGAACCGCTTTCAGCCGCTACCGTGGTCGACGGGGTGGCGGTCGTCTCCGAGATCAGGCCCAGGGTCTTGAGTTCCCGCAGGGCGTCGCTGGCGAGCTGCAGGTTCGGATCCTCGGCCAGGGCCTGCCGGTACATGTTGGCGGCATTCCCGTAGTCTCCCCGGTCCGAGTAGTCGATGCCGACAAAGAGGGCCATCAGTGCCACGGCACTGGCGGAGATCGGTTTTTCCAGGGTTGCCCTCTCTTGGGGCGTAAGGAGGATGTTCATCTGGTCGACGATGCCGAACAGGATCTTTTTTTCCAGGCGAAACAGGTCGTTGATGGTCCCGGAGGCAGGGGGCTGCCTGTTGACGGTCTTGAAGGGAACGTCGATGAGATAGGGCTGTATCTCCAGGTCGGTTATCTTGCTCTCCAGGATCTCTCCGTCAGCGACATAGTAGGCGCCCAGAAGCCGGCCCACTTTGGGGGCGGTGGCCTGGTCGACCAGGCCGCTTGTCCCGAGGTTCATCTCCTCGAGCAGCGCCTGCAGCCTGACACGTTCCACCACCTGGATCTTGTCCACCCTGGAGAGATCCGTGATCAGCATGAGCGCCAGTCCCTTCTGCAGGGCATCGAATTTTTTCTGACCGCTCATGTTGCGGAAGTAGAGGACCGCCAGGGTGTTGGTCGCCCCCACCTCGGCTATGGCTTTTTCCTCCTTGGCACGTTCCAGGGCCATCCTGGCCCATGATCTTTCCTTGTCAGTGACGACCTGTCCCGCCATGGCCAGAGAGGAACAGTAGAACCACACTGTCAACATGACGAGCATTCTGAAGCAGGGATGTGTTTTCATGGTGTTTCCTCGAAAGTAGAGGTGATGGTGCTGCAAGAGGGGCATGTTTCCCTTGCGGGGCACCCTGTTGCCGGTATCCTCGGACGACCTGAACCAGGACTACAATTTACCAATATTTCTTTGATATTCCAAGCTCTTTCCCGTCGGCCCCCGTCGAGGTCGCAGCAGTTGCCCGAAAATGCGGTCCAGCGCGAGGGTGCAGGGGCGGGGTGCCTGGGACACCCCACGACCCGCCGGCCTGCCTGAACGGATATGGAGTACTGGTAACCGTCAACATTCCAGAGAAAATGCCAAGGCGATCGCGCCCCGGTGAACGGTTGCTCCCTTTCCGGCACCGGCCTGTCAGGAAAAATCGAAATCGGCGAATCTTGTAAACCGGCCATGGATGGTGTATGTTTTCCGGTTACAATGCAGGCAGCCGCAGGCTGCCCTTTTCTTTTTTCACGTGAAAGGATGGTGGCATGAAAATACAACCGACCAAGAAGACAAAGTTCATTTTTATCACCGGCGGTGTGCTCTCCTCCCTCGGCAAGGGTCTTGCCGCTGCCGCCATCGGTTCCCTGCTCGAGAGCCGGGGCATGACCGTGACCTTTCAGAAGCTCGACCCCTATATCAATGTCGATCCCGGCACCATGAACCCTTTTCAGCACGGTGAGGTCTATGTCACCGACGACGGGGCCGAGACCGACCTGGACATGGGACACTACGAGCGCTACACCAATGCGGTCATGGCCCAGATCAACAACTACACCTCGGGCCGCATCTACTACTCGGTGATCATGAAAGAGCGGCGTGGCGAATACCTGGGCGGCACGGTCCAGGTCATCCCGCACATCACCGACGAGATCAAGCGGGCCGTGCTCCAGCTTGACGGCACCGTGGACGTGGCCATCATCGAGATCGGCGGCACCATCGGCGACATCGAGGGGCTGCCCTTTGTCGAGGCCATTCGCCAGTTGCGCGGCGACCTGGGCCGCGAGTACACCCTGTTCATCCACCTGACGCTGGTGCCCTACATCAAGACCGCGGGCGAGGTCAAGACCAAGCCCACCCAGCACTCGGTTAAGGAGCTGCTCGCCTCAGGCATCCAGCCCGACATCCTGATGTGCCGCACCGAGGTGCCCCTGAACGCGGACCTGAAGAAGAAGATCGCCCTGTTCTGCAACGTGGAGCCGGAATCGGTGATCACGGCCATTGATGTCGATTCCATCTACGAGGTGCCCCTGCGGCTGCACGAGGAGGGCGTGGACGACCGCATCCTCGAGAAACTGGGCATCTGGACCGGCGCGCCCCACATCCGGCCCTGGCAGGAACTGGTGCACAAGATAAAGAACCCGAAACACACGGTGACCATCGGTATTACCGGCAAGTACGTGGATCTCAAGGAGTCCTACAAGAGCCTGCACGAGGCCCTGGTGCACGGCGGCATTGCCAACGAGGCACGGGTGGAGCTGAAGTACATCAGCGCCGACGAGCTGGAGAGCGGCGGTGGGATCGAGCAGCTCGAGGAGTGTGACGGTATCCTGGTGCCGGGTGGCTTCGGCAGCCGGGGCACGGAGGGCAAGATCCGGGCCATCACCCATGCTCGGCAGAACAGGGTGCCCTTTTTCGGCATCTGCCTGGGCATGCAGCTCGCGGTGGTCGAGTTTGCGCGGAATATCGCGAAACTGGAAGGAGCGCACTCCACCGAGCTCGATCCGGGCACCCCCTACCCGGTCATCTACCTGATGAAGGAGTGGTTCGATTTCCGTACCGGCAAGACCGAGGTCAGGGACGAGAACTCGGACATGGGCGGCACCCTGCGGTTGGGCGCCTATCCCTGCCGCCTGATCCCGGGAACGCTTGCGGCCAGGGCCTACGGCGAAGAGGAGATCAGCGAGCGGCACCGGCACCGCTACGAGTTCAACAACGAGTTCCGGGAGCGGCTCGAGGAGGCCGGCCTGGTGGTCTCCGGCACATCGCCCGACGAGACCCTGGTCGAGATCGTGGAGCTGGACGACCATCCCTGGTTTCTCGGCTGCCAGTTCCATCCCGAGTTCAAGTCCAAGCCCATGAAGCCGCATCCCCTGTTCCGTGATTTCATCCGGGCGGCCCTGGAGGCCCGGCAGGCACAGAAGGAGAGGGCATGACCGAAACCGTTGTCATCAACAACCAGTCAGCGCCCATCGAGGTGGGGCCGGGATGCCCGCTCCTGCTCCTGGCCGGTCCCTGCGTGCTCGAGTCGGGCGAGCTGGCCTGGGAGATAGCCCGCGAGATGAAGATGATCGCGGAGCGACTGGGGATCTCCTACGTGTTCAAGGCCTCCTTTGACAAGGCCAACCGCACCTCCCTGGACTCGTTCCGCGGGCCGGGCCTGGAAAAGGGCCTGCGCCAGCTGGCCCGGGTGCGCAGCGAGGTGGGGGTGCCGGTGGTCTCGGACATCCACGAGGTGGCCCAGGTGGCAATGGCCGCCGATGTCCTCGACATCATCCAGATCCCGGCCTTTCTCTGCCGCCAGACCGATCTGCTGGTGGCGGTGGCCAAGTCGGGCCGGCCGGTGAACCTGAAAAAGGGCCAGTTTGTCTCGCCCTGGGACATGCGGCACGCTGTGAACAAGCTGCGGGCCGCGGGCTGCGACCGCATCCTGCTCACCGAGCGGGGCGCCAGTTTCGGCTACAACAACCTGGTGGTGGACATGCGGTCGCTTCCGGTAATGCGCTCCCTGGGCTGTCCCGTGGTCTACGACGCCACCCATTCCGTGCAGCTCCCCGGCGGCGGCGACGGCTGTTCCGGCGGCCAGCGCGAGTTCATCCCGCCGCTTGCCCGGGCGGCGGTGGCCGCTGGCATCGACGGTCTGTTCATGGAGGTGCATCCCGACCCCGACCATGCCCTCTGTGACGGCCCCAACTCCTGGCCCCTGGACCAGGTGGAGCCCCTGCTCAGGCAGCTTTTGGCCATCCGGACCGCCGCAACCGGGGAAGAGAATGATGGATCACGGTAGCTGCGGTCTGTCCGGCAAGGAGGGCTATCCCTCGGACTGCGAGCTGACCTCGGCCCTGCGGGAACGGGCCCTGGCCCGCAACCGTCCGCTTGCGCGCAGCGCTGCCTGGAAAAGCGTGCTGCCCAGGGCCAGGCAGGTCCGTCTTCTCCTGCTCGACGTGGACGGTGTGCTCACGGACGGGACCATCATGTACACCAGCGATGGCGGGGAAAGCAAGGGATTCAACACCCGGGACGGGTTCGGGCTCCGCATCCTCCAGGACGGAGGGGTGGAGGTGGGCCTGATCACGGCCCGGACCTCGGAGGCGGTGCGGCGCCGGGCCGCCGACCTGGGCCTGGCCCATGTCTACCAGGGGTGCAGGGACAAGCTCGCGGTCTACGAGGAGATCCTGGCCGCAAGCGGGCTGCGGCCGCCCCAGACCGCCTACATGGGCGACGACTGGCTGGACCTGCCCCTGCTGGGCCGGGTGGGACTGGCACTTGCGCCCGCCGACGCCGTGGCCGAGGTGCGGCAGCGGGTCCACTATGTCACCGGCCAGGGTGGCGGCCATGGCGCGGTGCGCGAGGTCTGCGACCTGCTGCTCGAGGCGCGGGGCGCCCTGGCCGCCGCCCTGGCCCGCTATGACCGATGATGAAAAATCCGCGCAATCTGCTTTGGCTCATTCCGGTCCTGCTCTTTGTTTCCGGTCCGCTCTGGAAACCGGCCCTGGTCTCCTTTCTGACGCCGCGGGGCGATTTCGAGGCCAGCCTGCCCGGCAGTGGCGAGGGGGAGAGCCAGAACTTCATCATGGATTCCATCACCATCACCCTGAACAGTGAGGGGCGCAAGGAGTGGATCATCAAGGCTGCGCGGGCATTCACCGGCAGGACCGACCGGGAGCTGGGCATGATCGGGGTCGATGCCCTCTACGTCGGCAAGGATCCCAAGCAGCCCATCCGGATCTCCAGCAACCGCGGCACCTACTACCTCGATGAGCGGCACCTGATCCTGATCGATTCCGTGGTGGTCAGGAAGCCTGCCACCCACGAAGTCCTTTACACCGACCTCCTCCACTATTACGACCAGACCAAGATGGTGATCAGCCCGGTGGACGTCGAGATCGTGGGCAAGGGATTCACCATCCGCGCCGGCCGCATGGACTACGATCTCTCCACGGACGGCTATGATTTCAGTAACGGCGTGATCGTGGATATCTGAGCCGTTGCCGCGGAGGAATGTTGCCGGAACAGCTGCATGTACTGTCCGGTTTGATGTGTGCCAGGGAGGTCCGATTCATTCCGGGCCCCTGTTTTTCCAGATTTCCAAGAACGAGAAGAATACTATGCTGAAGATCAATGAAAACTACCTGAAACTGCAGGCATCATACCTCTTTTCCGATATCGCCCGCCGGGTTGCTGATTTCCAGGAAAAGCACCCGGACCGGGAGGTGATCAAGCTCGGGATCGGCGATGTGACCAGGGCCCTGCCCCGGGCCTGCGTACAGGCCTTTCACCGGGCAGTGGACGAGATGGCCGATGACGCCACCTTCCGGGGCTATGGGCCTGAACAGGGCTACGAGTTTCTCCGCCAGGCCATTGCCGAGCACGATTTCCGGGCCCGGGGCGCCGATATATCGGTCGACGAGATCTTTGTCTCCGACGGGGCCAAGTGCGATACCGGCAATATCCAGGAACTTTTTTCCGTTGACGCCCGGGTCGCCATCCCGGACCCGGTCTATCCCGTCTACCTGGATACCAACGTCATGGCCGGCCGTACCGGCCCCTTTGCCGACGGCCGCTACCAGGGAGTCGTCTACCTTGATTCCATGCGGGAGAACAACTATGTGCCAGCCCTGCCCGACGAACCGGTGGACCTGATCTATCTCTGTTTTCCCAACAATCCCACCGGCTCCACCATCAGCCGCGAGCAGCTTGCCGCCTGGGTCGATTTTGCCCGTGACCAGAAGGCGCTCATCCTCTTTGATGCCGCCTACGAGTCCTTTATCCGTGACGATTCCCTGCCCCATTCCATCTACGAGATCGAGGGCGCACGCGAGGTGGCCATCGAGTTTCGCAGCTTTTCCAAGAACGCCGGCTTCACCGGTACCCGCTGCGCCTATACCGTGGTGCCAAAGGAATGCACGGCCTGGGACTCGGCCGGGAACCGCCAGCCGGTGCACCCGCTCTGGAACCGGCGCCACTGCACCAAGTTCAACGGGGTCTCCTACCCGGTCCAGCGGGCGGCCGAGGCGGTCTATTCCGAGGAGGGCCAGGCCCAGGTCCGGGAGCTGACCGACGCCTACCTGCGCAACGCGGCCCATATCGCAGGTGCAATGAGGGATCTCGGCTATGAACTGGTTGGCGGGGACAACTCGCCCTATATCTGGATATGGGGTGATCGGGACTCCTGGGAGTTCTTTGACCTGCTCCTGGAAAAGGCCGGCGTGGTCTGCACGCCCGGCGCCGGGTTCGGCAAGTGCGGACAGGGATACATCCGGCTCTCTGCCTTCAACTCTTTTGACAATGTGAGCAGGGCCATGGAGCGGATCCGCGGGGCCCTGGCCTGAAAGACCGGGGGATAATCGAACAGCCCCTATATTGTGCGGTTCGAGCGCGTGCAGATGGGGTGCCCTGGGAACGCTTGCCTTTTGTCAGCATGGCAAGGCGGCTTGTCATTTTGGCATGGGTTTCGGGGACTGGTTCTTTGTTTTCTTTGATTTTATTGAATATTTTAATATGGCACGGTCTCTGCAATATAAAAGACAAAAGCGAATGCATCGTATGAAGAACATGCGAGACAGATCTTGAGTCCACATATTGCAGGAGGTACCACCATGACCGCCAATACCAACACCATCGTCAAGTCCAGAACCAGTGAAAAGACCAACGTAGCCGTTGAGGCGGAAGTCTCCCGGGGTACACTGGTCACCTTGGGCGTAGCCGGCGCCATCGTCGGTCTGTGGGCCCTTGCCAGCCTGGCTGCCGGCATGATCGCCGCCGGCGGACCCATTGCCCTGGCCAAGGCCTGGTTCAGCGCTGTAACCGGCATGTAAAGAGTTCAACACCACACACGTATCCTCCAAGGGCAGCCTCCCTCTGCCCCTCCTCAGACGACAGCGCCCGGCCATTTATCATGGCCGGGCGTTGCTGTTTCCTGTCAGTGGCCCCCGGGGCCTTCTGTAACCGTAAGCCATCACAGGTGCCCCCGCCGCACCGGAGGGGACACCTGTTTCAGGCCAGCAGGGCCAGGGCGTTTTCGCGGATGATCCCCTGGTACATCTCGTCGTCCAGGCCGAGACGGCCCAGCATCTTCAGGGTGGTGGCCTGGTCGGCCCAGGGTGAGTCGGAGCCGAACAGCACATAACCCGGTGGGTGCGATTCGATCATGTCGCGCAGCCGGATCTGGTCAAGAAAGTCCAGGGAAAAGGAAAGCTCCATATAGATGGGCAGCCCGGTGAGGGTGCTGCGGACCTCGTCCCACATGTTCCAGCCGCCGAGATGGGTGGTGATCAGCCGCAGGGTGGGCAGCCGCCTGGCCAGGTTGAGGATGCGCTGTGGCGCTGCCCGGTCGTCGGCAGGAAAACCGATGTCCTGACCCGTGTGCACGACCAGCAGCAGCCCCTGGTCGGCAGCGGCCCGGTAGAGGGGGTCCATGGCAGGATCATCGAGGAAGAAATCCTGGTAGTAGGGATGGAGCTTGATGCCCTTGAAACCCATCTCCGCTACCTGGCGTACATGGTCCTCGAGATCGGGGTCAGCGGGGTGGACCGAGGGGAAAGGAATGATACGCGGCGAGCGGATGGCCTGTGACCAGTCGAGGATGGGTCGGAACTGCTCCGGCCTGGTGGCGATGGAGCAGATGACGCTCTGCTCGATGCCGGCCCGGTCCATGGAGGCGAGCAGGTCGGCCACGGTTCCGTTCAGGTAGGCCTTGACATTGCCCTTCTTTTCCAGGGCCGGGATGGCGTTGGCGGCCACCTGGTCGGGAAAGGCGTGGGTGTGAAAGTCGATACAGCCGTGTGTCATGTTCATGCTCCCAGGAAGTGGATTCCCGTCTGCAGAACGAGGAGGCCGTAAAGCCCGGCAACCACGTCGTCGAGCATGATACCCGGACCGCCGTGGATGTGCCGGTCCAGCCAGCCTGCGGGGAATGGTTTCAGGATATCAAAAAAACGGAACAAAACAAAGGCTGCAATGAGGACCGGCAGTTGCAGGGGCGCGCCGGTGAGCACGATCAGCTGGCCCGCGATCTCGTCGATGACCACCAGCCCGGGATCGGGACGGTCAACGATCTTCTCCGCGGCGCCGGCGGCGATGACGCCGATGACCAGCAGCGACAGGAGCATGGCCAGGTAGGGGGCAAGCGCGAGCCGGCCCACTGCCAGCCAGAGCAGGACACCGGCCAGGGAGCCCCAGGTGCCAGGCGCCCCGGGCAGGTAACCGCTGCCGGCGCCGGTGGCTATGAACATGTAGAGACGATCCATGGAGACTCAGGAGACAGGAGGAGAGGGAAGCGGGGTGTTGTGCCGACGGTATGGCTGTCGTGTTGAACAGGCCCTGGTCTTCACGGGCCGGGACCGTTCCCGGCCAGGGGATGTGGTCCGCGGGTCGGCCATTGTCAGTCGCGCCCTGGTCCGCGGCTGATCTCCCGGTACACGGTGGCCAGGGGAACACCGCGTTCTTCTGCCAGCCGGCGGCAGGCCTCGTACTCGGGCGTCAGGACCGTGCCGGCCGGGGTGCGGATCTCCTTGGCGCGCACCTCGCCCCAGGGAGTATCGACCAGCACCTCCCGCCGGGGCAGGGTCATGCGCTGCATGCGGTGGAAGCGCAGGCCGATGGCACTGGTCTCCGTGAACACGATCTCCCGCAGGGCAATGGAATGGGCCGGGTCAGAGATCACCCGCAGCAGGAATCCGGGCCGTCCCTTCTTCATCTGGATGGGCGCAAGGCTCACGTCCAGGGCGCCGGCCGCCATGAGCCGTTCGGCCACGTGGGGCCAGGTCTCCGGGTTCCAGTCATCGAGATGGGTCTCCATGACCTCCACCTCCTGGCTTTCCGCGGCCGGGAAACCGGTGCCGATCATGAGCCGGAGCAGGTTCGGCCGCCTGTCCCGCCGCTGCGTGCTCCCTGCGCCGTAGCCGGTCTGGTCCAGGGTCATGGGAGGCAGGGGGCCGAACTGCGCTGCCAGTTCCCGCACAATGGCGGCCCCGGTGGGGGTGACCAGTTCCTGATCCAGGTCCTCACCCTGGACCGGCACGCCGGCGAGCAGCTCGCAGACCGCGGGCGCGGGCAGGGGCAGCTCGCCGTGCGCGCAGCGGACATGGCCCCGCGGCATGGGCAGGGGCGAGCAGACCAGCCGTTCGATGCCGAGATGCCGCAGGCCGGCCACCGCGCCGACCACGTCCACCAGGGCGTCCAGGGCCCCGGTCTCGTGGAAGTGCACCTCGTCGACGCCGGTGCCGTGCACCGCGGCCTCGGCCATGGCCAGGCGGCGGAAGATGGCCGCGGCCCGCTGCCGCACCGGACCGGGCAGCCGGCTCTGGTCCAGGATCTCCTCGATCCGGCGCAGGTGGCGGTGCGGTTGCTCCCCGTCGGCCTGGACCGTGACCCGTACGGCGGCCAGGCCGCTGATTGTTTCATGTGAAACACGAACCCGGCATCCGGCCAGGCCCAGCTCCTCCACGCTGCGGTGCAGGATCGCCTCGGGCAGGCCGGCGGCCACCAGGGCGCCGAGGAGCATGTCCCCGGCGATGCCGGAGAAGCAGTCGAGGTAGCCGATCTTCATGCGTCGAAACGGTCGCCGGCGTGGATCCGGCCACCGCAGAGACAGGCCTGGACATCCATCCGTTTCTTGCCCTCGGGCTGGATCTCGCGGACCAGGAGATGGTCGCGGCCGGTGGCGATGAGCAATCCCTCCCGGTCGGCGCGGCAGATCGTGCCCGGCGGCTGGCTGACCTCGCCCGCGACCACGGCTGGCCGAAAGAGGCGGAATCGCTTGCCGCCGAGGAAGGTGTAGGCGGACGGCCAGGGATCCAGGCCGCGGATCAGGCAGTGCAAGGATCGTGCATCCCGGCTCCAGTCGAGGCGGCCCTGCTCCTTGGTCAGCATGGGTGCCTCGGTGGCCAGGGCATCGTCCTGGGGTACGGGAGTGAGCCTGCCCTCCTTGAGCAGGGCAATGGCCTGGACCAGGGCCTCGCCGCCCAGCCGGGCCAGCCTGGCAAAAAGGGTGCCGGCGGTGTCCTCCTCGCTGATGGGGGTCTTCACCGGCAGCAGGATGTCGCCGGTATCCATGCCTTCGTCCATCTGCATGATGGTGACCCCGGTCTCGGTCTCGCCATTGATCACAGCCCACTGGATGGGCGCCGCCCCCCGGTATTTCGGCAGCAGGGAGCCGTGGACGTTGATGGTGCCCATGGGCGGCAGGTTGAGCAGGGAGCCGGGCAGGATCTTGCCATAGGCCGCGACCACGATGAGATCCGGCCGCAGCTCCCGCACGGCCTGGTGAAACTCTTCGCTGCGGATGGAGGCGGGCTGGAGGACCGGAATCCCGGCGGCTTCAGCACAGACCTTGACCGGCGGCGGTGTCAGTTTCCTGCCCCGTCCCCGCGGCCGGTCCGGCTGGCAGACCGCGGCGACCACCTGGTCCGGGCCGTGGATGAGGGCCTGGAGTGCGGGAACCGCGAAGTCGGGCGTGCCCATGAAGACGATCCGCAGGGGTCGGGTCATTGTCTGTTGTTCCTCAGGATTTTTTTCAGCTTCTTTTTATAGAGGCTCAGCTTGAGCCGGCTGATCCGGTCGATGAACAGGGTGCCGTTCAGGTGGTCCACCTCGTGCTGGATGATGCGGGCAAAACGGTCTTCGGCAACGAATTCCATCTCCTTGCCCTCCAGATCCTGGGCCGTGACCTTGATCTTCCTGAACCGTTTGACCTTGGCCTGGTAGTCGATAACGCTGAGGCACCCCTCCTCGTCGATCTCGCTCCCCTCGCCCTCGGAGAGGACGGGGTTGACCAGGGCGATGAACTTTTTTTCATCCTTTTCCCTGGAGACATCCACCACCACCAACTGTACGGCCAGGCCGATCTGGTTGGCGGCCAGGCCGACCCCGGGCGCCTTGTACATGGTCTCGCCCATATCGGCGGCCAGCTGCCTCAGCTCATCGTCGAACGTTGTTATCTTTTTCGCCTTCTCCCGCAGCACCGGGTGGGGATAGGTGATGATTTCCTTGATTGCCATGGGTATATCGCGTGTGTCGGAAAAAACAGGGCCGGTGGCCGGCTCTGTGGAGCGTCCCGGCCGCCGGCCGGTTGTCAGGGTTCCTTTCTGTAGAGATAATCATTGCCTTTCATACTGTAAACAACAACGGTGCGCCACCCAAAAAAAGCGGCCCTGGCGCCATTGTTTTCCTTGGCGTATTTGTGTAGGATTCGCTGCTGCTGAAACAATACCGGAGGAGCACGTGAAAAAAACCGATCTGCAACAGGGGCGGGACCTGCTGGCAACGCCGGTGCTGCCGCTGGTCTCCATGGTCCAGTTTCTCTTTCTCACCGGCCCCTTTGCCACCGTGGCCGAGGTGGTGGACGAGCTGCCCGAGCCCATCGAGACCGGCCATGCCGTCTATGCGCATCCCCGGCGGCAGCTCGGGCGTTACCTGGAGCTGCTGCGTCCCCTGGAGGGGCTGAAGAACGGCGCCCCGCAGCCCTGCCGGGTCGTGGATGCCGAGGGGGCCGCGGTGGACGCGATGACCGCCGTCTCCTCCCTGGTCCTGCAGCAGGTCCTGGCCGCGGAGCTGGAGGAGATCAACAGCCTGCTCTGCGCTCCCTGCGGCTGCACCCTCTGCTGCACCGGGCCGGACAGGGACATGGCGCAGGAGTTTTTCGAGATCCCGCTCCGGGAGCAGGAAACAGCGCTTTTTGCCGTACAGCGCCATGAATCGGCAGAGCTGGCCCGGCACCGGGCCATGGACGAGGAACCGGTGCAGGTGGAGGGCCGCCCCTTTTACGCGCTCGGCCGCAGCGGCCTGTTTCACTGGCAAAACGGCTGGAGCCTGATCCTGCCCCGGCAGGAACGCTGTCCGAACCTGGAGTCCTCGGGCCGCTGCCGGGTCTACGCGGACCGGCCCCTGGTCTGCCGGCGGCCGCAGATCTTTCCCTATGTGCTCGAGCCGCTGAAGGACGATGGCGGAGAGGGCGGCGCGCAGCGGCTGCGCAGTGCCCTGCTGGCCGTGGTCGATTGTCCTTATGTCGGGGTGCTGCGGGACGAGATCGCCGCCTATGGCGCGGCCTGCGAACTGGACGTTATTTTCAGACAGAACAAGTCATGAATACCACCTCCCTGATAAGCATCCTGTTCTCCTACCTGCTGGGCGCCATCCCCTTTGGCCTGCTCCTTTCCCGGGGCACCGGCGTCGATATCCGGAAACAGGGCAGCGGCAATATCGGTGCCACCAACGTGGCCAGGCTGCTGGGCCGGAAACTGGGCATCCTTACCCTGCTGCTCGATGTCCTCAAGGGGTTTGTGCCCATCTGGCTGGCCGGGCGGTTCCTCGTTACGGATCCGCATCACAACCTGGTGGTGGCCCTGTGCGGCGCCGCCACGGTACTCGGGCACATGTTCCCGGTCTACCTGGGGTTCCGGGGCGGCAAGGGGGTGGCCACCGGCCTGGGCGTCTTTCTCTACCTGGAACCCCTGGCCGTGCTCTACAGCCTGCTGGTCTTCGTGACCGCCGTTGTCCTCTCCGGCTTTGTCTCCCTGGGCTCGCTGCTTGCGGCCCTGAGCTTTCCGCTCTGGCTCTACCTGCTGGGCACACCTGCCTGGACGCTGTGGCTGGCCGGTTTCGTGGTCATCATGATCTGGATCAAGCACCATGAAAACATCCGGCGCCTGCTGAACGGGACCGAAAAAAGCTGGAAAAAGAAGAACGGGGAAAAAGAGTGAACCGGAAGGAATGGGATGCCCTCGACAGGGCGCGCCGGCTGCTTGGCCTGGGCGATCACGCGACCCTGGGCGAGATGAAACGGGCCTATCACCGGCTGAGCAAGAAGTATCACCCCGACACGGCTGTCGGCGATGACAGCGATTCCGAGCGCATGTACCAGTTGACCGAGGCCTATGACCTTCTGATGCGCTACTGCCGCGAGTACCGGTTCCCCCTGGTCCCGGAGGAGGGCGATATCTACGACGCCGAGGATTGGTGGATGGAGCGCTTCGGCCAGGACCCCCTCTGGAGCAGGAAGCGCAAGACCGGGCGGCGTTGAGCCTACGGCCGTACCAGCGGCAAGGGTCTTCGAGTGATCTTCGCAGGCAAAGGTGTCTGCAGGTATGGTGCCGGTGATGCACCGCCGGGATGGGGCCGGTGGCGGATGTCGCACCTGCCTGCCGGAGAAGCCGGTTGCCGCCGGACAGGGGCGGAACCCGGTATCTTTCAGGAAAGCCGTTCTTTTCTTGGCCGGGCCGGGAATTTCCTGGAAATGGCCTCATAACTGGCGCAGTATTCCCGCACCAGGATCATTCTTGCCCGTGGCTGCAGCCGCCAGTAGCAGGGGCTGAGCATGAGGATGCGGATAGCCTCTTGCAATGTCATCGTTTTTCCCTCCCTGGTCAACGATTCCGTTCTCATCGTATCTTCTTCCCCCGTCCATGGGGGGTCCTGTTTTTCTTATCGGCTCCTTTTTCAGGAATCTTTCCTGAAATTTTGATTTTTGTGTTTCTTCCCTTTCCTGCCGGTTGCATGGTTTGTCCTTGACATTTCTTCGGGTTTTTAATTATTAGATAGTCTAACTATCTGGAGCCGATCACAGGATGAACAATTCTTGTACCTCTGACAAGTGAGGAGCGCATGGTGGACCAGGAGGCCATGGAGTATGCCCGCTACATCTTCGGGGTGGGTAAAAAACTGCGTCGGCATGTCTTTACCCGGATGGCGAGGTTGAAGATGGACTGCAACGATTGCGCGATTCCGGATCTCTCCGTGGCGCAGCTGGATTTGCTGATGTCGGTCCGCAGCCAGGGCGAGGTCTCCCTGGGCGGCCTGGCGGCGCTGCTGGGGGTCTCGCCGCCCTCTGCCTCGGTCATGGTGGAAAAACTCGTGGAGCGGGGCCTGCTCATCCGGGAACGATCCACCGTCGACCGGCGCAAGGTCATGATCCGTGTCTCTCCCGGCGAGAGCGAGCGGCTGGATCGTATGGAGCAGCGGCTCCTGGCCTCTTTTGTCGAGCTGGTGGAAGAGGTTGGCATGGAGACCGCGGCCCGGTGGGCCGAGGTCCTGCGCCAGGTGGAACAGGTGCTGCAGCGGTGCGAGGAAGGGGATGGGAACCGGGGAAGGACAAGGCAAAGACCTCAATAAGTCCAAGCTGTTGTATGTGGCGGTGAACTATTGCAAGAGGAGGCTGTCGTGAACGGGGACAAACGCGCCAGGCCGGCGGTCGCACTCCGGTTGCTGCTCTGCATGATGATTCTGGCGGCTGGCGTGGGGGGCTTTGTCGTGCTCAAGAAGATGAAAAGGCCGCCCCGTCATACCGAGGTCCGGGAACATCCCCTGGCGGTACGGGTCATGCGGGTGCAGTCACGCTCGGTGGCGGTCACGGTGCGTGGCTACGGCCAGGTCCGCTCCCGCACCGTGGTGCCGCTGTCGGCCGAGGTCACGGGAAGGATCACCGCGATCCGCACCCCGATGGAGGAAGGCGACGTGGTCAACAGGGGCGAGGTCCTGCTGCGAATCGACGAGCGCGACTACCAGATCGAGTACAACTCTGCCCGCGACCGTCTGGCCATCCTGCGCAGGGACCGGAAGCTGGCCGACGATGAGCTCAGGCGTGTCCGGACCCTTTACCGCCAAAAGAAGGTCGGCACCCTGTCGGCGGTGGAAAAGGCCGAGTCCGCGCTCAACGCGGTGGCGGACCGTATCCGGCAACTGGAAAAGACCATGGAGCTTGCCCGGATCAAGCTCGGGCGGTGCGTGATCCGGGCTCCATTCACCTGCCGGGTGACCGGAATCGAGGTGGAGAAGGACGAGTACGTCACCCCGGGCCGCAAGCTCCTCACCATTACCGATGATGCCGACCTCGAGGTGGTGGTTTCCCTGGACAGTCGGGACGCGCTGGAGCTTCTCCGGTACCGGGGCGGCAGCCGGCCGCAAGGATGGTTCGAGGTGGTGGAGCCGGTGGCCTGCCGAATCTCCTGGACCGAGGACAGGAAGATTCATGGGACCGGCCGCCTGGACCGGGTTGTCCGCTTCGATCCCCAAACACGGACCGTGTTTGTTGCCGTGCGTCTTGGCCGGCAGCAGGATGCGGCCTTCCCCCTGGTGGACGGGATGTTCTGCGAGGTGGCGATTCCCGGCCGCACCCTGGAGCACGTCTTTGTCCTGCCCAGGGAGGCGGTGAGCTTTGAGAACACGGTCTACCTGGTCAAAAACAACCGCCTGCATACCAGGGAGGTGGAGGTGGCGCGGGTGGAAGAGGGACAGGCCATCATCACCTCCGGCCTTGCGGCCGGTGATATCGTGGTCATCACCCGGCTGGAGAATCCGCTGGAAAACTCCCTGGTCAGGGTGGTCGGATCGGAGCGGGACGGTCAAAAATGAAAAAAATCCTGACCGCCTTTGCCGGCAACACGGTGTTTGCCAACATCGTCCTGCTTCTTGTCTTCCTGGGCGGCGGCCTGGCCCTGTCCGGCATGCTGCGTGAGAGTTTTCCCCAGTTCTCCACTGACATGATCTCGATCACGGTCGCCTATCCCGGTGCGGACCCGGAGGAGGTGGAAGAGGGGATTACCCTGAAGATCGAGGATGCCCTGGAGAGCGTGCAGGGGATCAAGGAGTATACCACCAAGTCGTCGGAAAACATGGCCACCGCCACCATCGAGGTCAAGAACGGCTTTGCGGTCAGCGATGTCCTCAACGATGTCAAGGCCCGGGTTGACGCCATCTCCACCTTTCCGCCGGACGCGGAGAAGCCGGTGATCACCGAGGTGCTCATGCGGCACGCGGTGAAGATGCTGGCCCTGTCGGGCCGGGTGAGCGAGAAACAGCTCAAGACCTGGGCCGAGTCCACCCGCGACGGGATCAGGCAGCTTCCCTCCATTTCCCAGGTGGAGGTCTTTGGCAGCCGTGATTACGAGATATCGGTGGAGGTCTCCGAGCAGCGGCTGCGCGAGTACGGGATCAGTTTCGCCCAGGTGGCCCGCGCCATCCGCCGCTCCAGTCTCAACCTGCACGGCGGTATCATCCGCACCAGCGGTGAGGAGATCCGGATCCGGACCGTGGGCCGCAGGTACACGGGCCGGGAACTGGCGCAGGTGGTGGTCCTTGCCTCACCGGCAGGCGAACTGGTCCGGCTGGGCCGGCTGGCCACCATCCGCGACGGCTTTACCGAGGACCCGGTGTATGCCACCATCGACGGCGTGCCCGCGGTCTTTGTCATGGTCTTCAGGACATCGGACGAGGATGCTCTCAAGATCTCCAACGAGGTGGACCGCTATGTGCAGGCCCGGCAGAAGGTTCTGCCTCCCGGCCTGACCATGGTCGATTTCTACGACTCCACCCGGGTCCTGCGGGCCCGCATCGACCTGCTGACCAGGAATGGCGTCATGGGCATGATCCTGGTCTTTTTCCTGCTCTGGCTCTTCCTTGACCTGCGCCTCTCCTTCTGGGGCGGCCTGGGCATCCCCATCGCCTTTGCCGGCGGCCTGTTCGTGCTCTGGCTCATGGGCGCCACCATCAACATGGTGTCGCTGTTTGGTTTCATCATGGTGCTCGGCATAGTGGTGGACGACGCCATCGTTGTCGGCGAGTCCATCTATGTGCACCGGCGCCGGGGCAAACCGCCCCTGCGTGCTGCCGTCGATGGTGTGCTGGAGGTTGGCATGCCGGTGATCGCCTCGGTGATCACCACCGTGGTCGCCTTTATTCCCCTGGCCTTTGTCGGCGGCATCATGGGCAAGTTCATCGCCATCCTGCCCACGGTGGTTGTCTCCTGCCTGCTCATCTCCCTGCTCGAATGCCTGTTCCTGCTGCCGGCCCATCTCAGCCACCTGCCGGACCTCAACCGGTCGCGGGTTGTGCACAACCCCATCCTGCGCCTGCTCACCGGCCTGCAGCGGGCAACGCAGCAGGGCATGGAGCGGTTCGTGGCCGGGCCCTATTCCCGTTTCCTGGGCCGGGTACTGCGCTGGCGCTATGTCGCGCTTTGTACGGCCATCGCCGTTCTCCTGCTCTCCCTGGGCCTGGTCCGGGGCGGCCTGGTCAAGTTCCAGGTCTTTCCCAAGATCGACGGCTACGTGATCACCTCCACGGTGGAGTTTCCCGAGGGCACCCCGCCCGCGGTGACCAGGA
>DRKI01000139.1 GCA_011051875.1 Desulfobulbus sp.
CCGGATCTGGATCCTGCGCAAGATTCTCTCCTCCATGAATCCCGCCGATGCCATGGAATTTCTCCTCGACAAGATGCGCCAGACCAAGTCCAACGAGGAGTTTTTCGCATCCATGAACAGGTAGACTGCGGAAATTCCGTCAGACCGGACAGGTGTTCCCAGGAGGACAGGTGTTTCCCGCAGCGCGGCCATGTCGGCCCCGGAGATACGGGGCAGCGACCGGGTCGCAATATTTTTTCGGCTGCATCCGGGGCAGGAACCGTTTTTTCTTTAAAATATTATCGGATCGGGTAATATTAACTGTTCAGGATTTTGCAGGTGGCCGGTTTTCCGGCCCCGGGTCCGGGATGGGCAGGCCTGTTCCCGCATTTCCCGCCGGCCACTGCCGGGACGGGCTCTCCCGGTCACCCGCAACCATGCACCACAACGTTTTGGCCTGAACTGCTGCGGTTCATACCGGGCACGGAGTCGTTGCGTGGACCGTTCAACGAACAATATTTGGAGGCATCAGACGACAATGAAACCGGATATCCATCCAGAATATCACAAGATCAAAGCCACTTGCGCCTGCGGAAACGAGGTTGAACTCGGGTCCGTGCTCACCGAGATGCATGTGGAGATCTGTTCCGCCTGCCACCCGTTTTTCACCGGCAAGCAGAAACTCATCGATACCGCGGGCCGGATCGAAAAGTTCAAGAAAAAGTATGCCAAGCACCTGGCCGGGAAAAAGAAGGACAGGTAATCCTGCCCGGTCCGGAGACGACTGTCACCGGCCGTGTTCCCTGTCCGGCCGCTGCCTGAACCATGTTTGAAAACCTTGCCGACATCGACGAGAGGCTCCTCTCCCTGGAGCATCAGCTTTCCGATCCCGCCCTGGTCAATGATCGGAAGCGGTACCGGGAGGTGGTGCGCGAGCATGCCCATGTCACCAGGCTGACGGAACTCTACAGCCGGTACCTCAAGGTCAGCCGGGAACTGGAGGAGAACAGGGAGCTGATCCGCGACGAGGCCGAGGATCCGGAGCTGGCCGAGCTGGCACGTGCCGAGCAGGAGGACCTGACCGCGGAGCAGCAGAAGCTGGAAGAGCAGATCCGGCTCCTGCTCCTGCCCAGGGACCCCAACGATGACAAGAACATCTTCCTCGAGATCCGCGCCGGAACCGGTGGTGACGAGGCAGCCCTCTTTGTCGCCGACCTGTTCAGGATGTACAGCCGCTACGCCGAGAGCCAGGGCTGGAAGGTGGAGGTCATGAGTTCCAGCCCCATCGGTATCGGGGGGTTCAAGGAACTGATCGCCCTGATCAGCGGTGACCAGGTCTACTCACGGCTCAAGTACGAGGCCGGCGTGCACCGTGTGCAGCGGGTTCCCGAGACCGAGACCCAGGGCCGGATCCATACCTCGGCCGTGACCGTTGCCGTTATCCCCGAGGCCGAGGAGGTGGATCTGAAGATCGAGCCCAACGAGCTCAAGATCGATGTCTTCCGTTCCTCCGGTCCCGGCGGCCAGTCGGTCAACACCACCGACTCGGCGGTCCGTATCACCCATCTGCCCACAGGCATGGTGGTCACCTGCCAGGATGAAAAATCACAGCACAAGAACAAGGCCAAGGCACTGCAGGTCCTGCGGGCCCGACTGCTCGACCGGATGGAGCAGGAACGGCACGACCGCATCTCCGAGGACCGCAAGAGCCAGGTCGGATCAGGAGACCGCAGCGAGCGGATCCGGACCTACAACTTCCCCCAAGGCAGGGTGACTGATCACCGGATTGGCCTGACCCTCTACAAGCTGGAGCAGGTGCTCGCCGGCGGCCTGGACGAGGTCATCCTGCCGCTCGTCACCCACTACCAGACAGAGGCCCTGAAAAACGCCAACTGAACCCGTCCCGGCCGTGACACCAGCCCCCCGGCCGGTGTGGCCCGGCACGACAGCGGCTGCCTGCGGACGTCGCTGTGGCGTGGCGGTCTTTTCTTCAGAGAATGGAACCTGGATCGGGCGGTTGTCATTGTGCCCCGGGATGCACGTCCCGGGGTGTTTCATTGGAGTATGAGTATGCCTGCATGGTGCACCGGGAGGCGAAGCGGATCGGTGAAACGCTCGGTTTGGGTGGAAAAGATCTCCGTGGCCAGGTGCGTATAGAAACCCTTCTGGCCGGGGCCGAAGAGCGGCTGCGCCGGGCCGGTCTCGATGACAGCAGGATGGAGGCGGAGCGTCTCCTCGGGGAGTTCCTGGGCATGAGCCGAAGCGAACTCTTCCTGCATGCCGGTGACAGGGTGACCGCGGCGGACCTGGTCCGTTTTCGCCGGGTGCTCGAGCGGCGGTGCCGGCGGGAGCCGCTGCAGTACATCTTCGGCAGCCTGGAATTCTGGTCCCTGGAGTTTGTTGTCTCGCCCGCTGTGCTCGTGCCCAGGCCGGAGACCGAGTTTCTCCTGGAACACGCGCTCGCCACGGTCCGGGCAGAACCAGGCCCGCCGCCGCGGCTGGCCCTTGACCTGTGCACGGGCAGCGGCGTCATCGCGGTCGTCCTGGCCCTGGAGCTGGGCAGTCCCGTCCTGGCCGTCGACTGTTCCGCCGCCGCCCTGGCCGTTGCCCGGCGCAACGTGGTGCGCCACCGGGTCGCGGACAGGGTCATGCCGTTGTGCGCGGATCTCCTGTCCGCGGTTTCCTCCCGCCCCTGTTTCGATCTCCTGATCAGCAATCCGCCCTATGTGGCCGAACATGAGCTGGAGAGGCTGGAGCCGGAGGTGCGGCAGTGGGAGCCCAGGCTCGCCCTGGCCGGCGGCGCGGACGGACTTGATGTCATCCGGCGCATTGCCGCGGGCAGCGCCCGCTGCCTTCGGCCCGGCGGCTGGCTGTTTATGGAGATCGGCTGTGATCAGCGCGGGCCGGTGCTCTCCCTGTTTTCCAGGCAGGAGTACGGGTTTGCCGATGTGGCGGTGTTTCCCGATCTTGCCGGCCGGCCGCGGGTCCTGCAGGCGCGAAAGAGGTGCGGCGCCGTGTAACGGATACGGCCGGCCGCGCACGCGGAGGGAACGCTGTGGCCGGTCGCAATACCAGGTTGAATCATGGACAAGATCATCATACACGGCGGCAGGCCGCTCACCGGAACCGTGGAGGTCAGCGGCGCCAAGAACGCGGCCCTGCCGCTCATGGCCGCCACCCTGCTCACCCCCGGCTGGCACACCCTGCACAACGTTCCTGACCTGCGCGATACCAGGACCATGCTCCGGGTCCTCGAGACCCTGGGCGCGGTCTGGCAGCGGCAGGGGGGCACGGTCCGCATCGACACCTCCGGCCTGACCGGGGCCGAGGCCCCCTATGAGCTGGTCAAGACCATGCGGGCCTCGGTCCTGGTCCTGGGACCGCTGCTCGGCCGGTGCGGGTATGCCCGGGTTTCGCTGCCCGGAGGCTGCGCCATCGGCGCCCGGCCCATCAACTATCACCTGCGCGGGTTCGGGAGCCTGGGGGTGACCACCACCCTGGCCCGGGGCTACGTCGAGGCAAGGGCGGGCTCCAGGTTGCGGGGCGCGACCATCTATTTTGACAAGCCATCGGTGACAGGAACCGAAAATGTTCTCATGGCCGCGGTCACGGCCGAAGGCACCACGGTGATCAAGAATGCCGCCCGCGAGCCCGAGGTGGGCAATCTGGTGGACATGCTGATCGGGATGGGCGCCGAGATCGAGGGCAGGGACAGCGACCGGCTCGTGGTCCACGGGGTCGACAGCCTGGTTCCCGCCGAGGCGACCATCATCCCGGACCGGATCGAGACTGGCACCTACCTGATCGCGGTGGGCGCCACGGGCGGCAGGGTGACCATAACCGGCTGTATGCCGTCCCACCTGCCGTCCCTCACCGAAAAGTTGCACGCGGCCGGCGTCACCGTCGAGCAGGAGGACAACGCCTTCACCGTCTCCTGTCCGCAGCGGTCCGGCAGGAGCGAGTGTCCCCTGGTGAGCGTTGATATCACCACCCTGCCGTATCCCGGCTTTCCCACCGATCTCCAGGCCCAGTTCATGGCCCTGATGGTCCTGGGTAACGGTGTCTCCATCATCCACGAGACGATCTTCGAGAACCGGTTCATGCACGTGGCCGAACTGCAGCGCATGGGCGCCGATATCACCATCGACGGCGCCAGCGCCATTGTCAGGGGGGTCTCCAGGGACCGGCTTTGCGGGGCACCGGTCATGGCCACCGACCTGCGGGCCTCGGCATCCCTGGTCATCGCCGGCCTGGCCGCCTCCGGAGAGACCGAGATCTCCAGGATCTATCACCTGGAGCGGGGCTATGAAAAGATGGTGGAGAAGCTGCGCCGGCTCGGCGCCGACATCCGGCGGGTGCGGGAATAGGGGGGTGCAGCAGGCCCGGCCATTCCACCATGGCGCAGCCGGGGGGACGTTGCCGTTGAATGCCGGCAGTTCCCCTCTTTCACGCTGCCGGCAGGGGCTGGGGCAGGAGAATGGAGATGGTACAGCCCCTGCCGGGTGCGGTGTCGACCTGGATGGTACCGCCATGGTGTTCGACGATTTGGCGGACAATGGCGAGCCCCAGACCGGTTCCGGACTCCCGGGTGGTGAAAAAGGGCTCGAACATCCGCTTCCTGGTCTCCGGCTCCAGGCCCGGTCCCTGGTCAATGACATCGATACGGCTGACATTGCGGCCCTGCCACCGGTCTTCATCCGCCCGGACGCTCACCCCTCCTTCCCTGTCCTCCACTGCCTGGCAACTGTTTGTCAGCAGGTGCATGATCACGGTCTGTATCTGCTGACGGTCTCCCCAGCAGTCCATGGTCTCGTTGATCTCCACCTCGATATCACAGCCGGCCAGTCCCTCCATGCGCAGGGAATCAATGGCCTCCCGGACCAGCCGCCGCAGGTTGAACCATTCGTTCTGAACCGGCGCCGGCCTGGCGAACTGGAGGAAGTTGTTGATGATCTTGGCCATGCGGTCCGACTCGCGCAGGATGATCTCGGTGAGGGTCTGCCGGGTTGCGGCTGATTCGGCGGGACCCTCCGTATCCAGGGCCAGGACCTGGGCCGAGCCGGAGATGGCAGCCAGGGGGTTGCGGAAATCGTGGGCAATGGAGGCGGAGAGTTCACCGATGGCGGCCATCTTTTCACGCTCGCGCAGCTTCTGTTCCATCTTTTCGATCTTGCTGATATCCTGCAGGGTGATCACTTTGCAGTTGGAACAGGGGGCCGGATCATCGGGATCCTCTGCCGGCATGTTGAGCCGGGCAAAGGAATAGCCCACCCGGATCATCTTGCCCTCCTTTTTTTCCAGGTCGATCACCTGCCGGTGTCGTTTCTCCTCGAGAATGATCTCCGGGAAACAGGTTCCCAGCTTCCGGCCGACCACCTCCCCGGCCGGGTAGCCGGTGATCCGTGCCGCAGCCCGGTTGAAGGAGGTGATCATGTTTCGTTCGTCAATAGTAATGATACCGGTGGTGATATCGTCGAAGATCTGTTTGTAGAGCAGGGACAGGCGATCAAATTCCAGGGTGGTCCGGTGCAGTGCCTCCTCGGTCGTCCGCAGCCGCTGGGCCAGCATGCCGCTGATCAGTGCGATGATAAAGAAGGTCAGGCCGTACACGGCGAACAGGTTGGTCGTCCGCAGGGGATTGGCGGTCTGCACGTAGGCGGTATGGTGAAAAAAAGAAGGGACCAGGCCAAAGTACTCGGCCAGCAGCACCAGGGCGTAGAGAATGGTGGCTGCTGCGGCCGGGATCAGGCCGCCGATCCGGTACAGGATCAGGCCGCCGGCCACGATGGGGAAGATGAACACCGGCGTGAAGATGGACTGGCTGCAGCCGGTGCCATAGACCAGCAGCGCCGTGAAGACCGTGTCGGAGAGGAGCTGGATCAGGCCGAAGCGGCGCAGGTGGGCGTGTTTTTTCTGCAGGATCGCGGCCGAGCCCACGGAATAGATATAGATCACCGAGAGCATGGCCAGGATGATGACCGGCGGCGGCAGGATCACCGACAACCCCATGGACTGGAGGAGGGCGGTGATGCCGATGAGCAGGGTGAAGAGGATGACCCGGATCAGGAGCAGCCAGAGGATGTGGCGGCGGAGCTGACCGGCCGAGTCGTCCGCCGGCGAGAGGGAATGGAACAATCTGCACATTGTCATGATTCTGTCCGAAAAAAGGACGGCCCTGAACCGGCGCTCCCGGATGGAGATCAGGCGATGCCGTATTTCTTGGTCTTGTAGCGAAGGGAACGGAAGCTGATCTTGAGCAGGTCCGCGGCCCGCATCTTGGAGTTGTCGGCCCGCTTGAGGGCATGGCGGATCATCTTTTTTTCCAGCTCGACCAGGATCTCCTCCATGCCGCGTTCGAAGAGTTCATTCTCGTTCTCGGCCGCGACAAACATGGCCCCGGGGGCTGGTTCCGGGGCAGATTCTCTTTCCTGGCGGTGGAGGGAGAGGATGAGACTCTCGGGCAGGATGATGTTGGACGATTCCAGGGCAACGCCCCGTTCGATGATGTTTTCCAGTTCCCGCACGTTGCCCGGAAAGTCGTACTGCATCAGGACTTCCATGCCGTAGGAGGAGATGGTCTGCACCTCCTTGCCCAGGATCCGCGAGTATTTCCTGAGAAAATGCTCCACCAGTTTCGGAACGTCACCCTTGCGTTCCCTGAGTGGCGGCACCCGGATGGGAACCACGGCCAGGCGGTAGTAGAGATCCTCCCGGAAACGGCCGGCCATGATCTCCTCTTCCAGGATGCGGTTGGTTGCCGCTATGATGCGCACGTTGACCCGCCGGGTCCGGGTCGAGCCCACGGGCATGAACTCCCGCTCCTGCAGGACCCGCAGCAGTTTGGTCTGGATGATGGGGGTCAGCTCGCCGATCTCGTCGAGAAAGGCGGTACCGCCATCAGCCTGCTGGAAGAGCCCGGCCTTGTCGGCAATGGCGCCGGTAAAGGAGCCCTTGACGTGGCCGAAAAGTTCCGATTCCAGGAGGCTTTCCGGGATGGCGCTGCAGGTGATGGGTACAAAGGGTTTGTCCGCGACCCGGGAATGGTTGTGGATCGCCTTGGCCACCAGCTCCTTGCCGGTCCCGGATTCGCCGTAGATGAGGACATTGGCCGGGGTAGGGGCGATGCGCTTGATGAGATCGAAGATCTTGAGCATCTCCGGGCTCTGGCCGATGATCTCGGGAAATTCGTCCTCGACCGGTGTGGAGATCCCTGCGTTTTTCCGGGCCGTGGCCGACTTGATGACCCCCTTGATCTCTGCAACATTGAACGGCTTGGTGATGTAATCAAAGGCCCCGTTTTTCATGGCTGTCACCGCATCTTCCGGCGAGGCAAAGGCGGTGATCATGATGACCGGCAGCTCGGGGCATTCGGCCTTCAGTTCGGCCAAAAGCTCCAGGCCGTTCATGCCGGGCATGCGGATATCGGAGATGACCAGATCGAATTCTCTCTGCCGGGCCAGTTCGAGCGCGCCGGGTCCGTCCGCGGCCAGGGCGATCTCGTAGCCTTCTTTCTCAAGCAGGATCTTGAGAAACTGGCGCATGCTCAGTTCATCGTCGACAACAAGGATTGCGGCCATGGAAGAAGGATTGCTGCCTTGGGGATTGAAAGTGGTTTCTTGCATCAGTTTAGCGTCAACGGACAAGTGAAGTCAATCACTATTCGTTACAGCGTGTTGCGTCCGGACGTGCCGCAGGGCGGCCGGGTCTGCCGATCCGCGGCCGTGTTTTTCCGGGCATGGACCGGCCCGATCCTGCCTTGCCGCTGACAGGGGGAAGGCCGGGTCATCATGGTTTACATTCCAGGCGAAATTGGGTATCATGACCGGCGAATCAGCGTCCGCGGGCCGGGCCGGGCCGCGGCGGCTCGTGCCCTTACCTCTGAACCGACTGCTGCGGAGGAGATGTGACCACCAGCCAGGACCAGCTTGACAAGCAGACATTGACCGAACACCTGGCAGAACTGCGTTCCTGCCTCATCATCTCCCTGGGCGCGGTGGCCGTCGGTTTCGCGGTTGCCTACAGCTTCATCCGTCCCATTGCCGACTGGTTTTTCCGGCCCCTGGTCCGGGTGCTGCCGCCTGGCAGGACGCTCATCTTCATCTCGTACCAGGAAGGGTTTTTTTTTATCTGAAGTTGGCCCTGGTCTGCGGTATACTGCTGGCCAGCCCGGTCATCTTTCTCCAGATCTGGCGTTTTGTCGCCCCCGGACTCTACCAGCATGAAAAACGGGTCCTTCTTCCCTTTGCCGCTGTCTCCACGTTCTGTTTTCTCGGCGGCGCAGCCTTTGGTTATTTTATCGTCTTTCCGCCGGCCTTCCGCTTTCTCATCGGCTATTCCAGCGAGATCCTGGATCCCATGCCGGCGGTCAGCGAGTACTTCTCGCTCTCGCTCCGGCTGCTGCTTGCCTTCGGGGTTGTTTTTGAACTGCCTGTCTTCATGGTCTTTCTGGCCAAGATCGGCCTTGTCGACACATCGTTTCTCAGGAGAAACCGCAAGTATGCCCTGCTGGTCGCCTTCATCGTTGCCGCCGTGCTCACCCCGACACCGGACGTGGTGAACCAGCTCTTCATGGCCGTACCGCTCATCGTACTGTATGAAGTCAGTATCGCTGCGGTGGCCCTGTTCGCGCCCAGGCCGTTTTCCGGGTTTGCCAGGCAGGAGGACGGCGATCCGGGCGGGCAGCAACCGTCCGCCTGACCGGTATCCGGCCCTGCATCGCCGTTGGCCCGGATGCAGGATGGGAGGGCGACCGGCAGCCGGGAACATCACCAGTCCAGACAACACTATTACCGCAGGAGGTGTATCATGTCCTATGCCCAGGATTTCGAAAAGGCACTGGAAATCGGTCGTCCACCCAATATCAGCGCCCTGTTTCCCAATTCCAAGGCTCTTCTCGTCAGCGGCAAGGTCATCGACCGGGCCATGCTCGCCAAGGGCAAGGCCATGACCATGGCGGCCAACGGGCGCAGTCACATCGTAATCCGCGGCGCCCTGCGCGCCGCCCAGAAGGCGCGGGCCGCGATCATCATCGAGATCGCCCGCTCCGAGGGCGGGGCATCGGCCTACTGCGCGACCAACTACTGGAACATCGCCCGCCAGGTGAACGCCATCTGCAACGAGCTGGCCATCACCGTGCCGGTGGCCATCCACGCCGATCACTACGGGATCAAGAAAAAGGATGATCTCCCCTATGCCCGCACCGAGATTCCCTCCATCTTCGATGCCGGCATCACTTCCATCGCCATCGACGCCTCGCACATGCCCGATGACGAGAACCTGCTCGCCAACATCGAGCTGGCAAGGTTCGTCCCCACCTGGGCCGGCTACGAGACCGAGGTCGGCGAGATCAAGGGCAAGCTCGGCCTGTCCACACCAGAGGAGGCCCTGTTCATCATCCAGGGGCTCAATGCCCACAACATCTTTCCCGACTGGATCGCGCTCAACAACGGCACCACCCACGGTATCGAGGCCTCGGCCCAGGGCATCAACGTGGAGCTCACCGCCGAGATCCACGACGCCCTGGCCGGCTACGGCATCTCCGGCGCCCAACACGGCACCTCGGGCAACAATTCCGACCGGTTAAGGGCCATTGCCGCCAGGACCCGGACCACCAAGGCCAATGTCGCCACGGCCCTGCAGATGATCTCCTGGGGCCTGGAGGTCAATGACTACGGCAACGCCATCCAGGATGAGAACGGCGAGTTCATCAAGGTCAAGGGTGAGGGAGTCACCGAGGATCTCTGGCAGGAGATGCGGGAGTATGCCGCCCGGCAGGGCTGGAAGGGCGGCAATTACAAAAAACTGAATATTGTCTTTGAAAACAAGATAATGGGACAGCCTGCCCATGTCAGGGAACGGATGACGAGACGGGTGGAGGACTTTGTCTACACCATGCTCGTCGAGGTCTTCAATGCCGGTGACTCCGCCCGGCACGGTGTCGAGGCCATCCTGGAGGCCGGGTCCTTTGACCTGGGCCCCAAGACCGGCCGCATCGATCCGCCCGAGGAGTGGACCGAAGAGAAGATCCGCGAACGGGCCGCTGCCCTGGACACCGACAAGGGGCCCCGGGGAGATTTTGATGACTGAGGCCCTGGCCGGGTATCGCCTCCGGACCGCCGGCGAACCGCGAACCAGGGAATACCGCCGGACCGCGCTTCCCGCGGCCGGCGGGATAATCCTGCCGAACCTGCTTCGCCCTCGACTTTCTGAATGACTCGTTGTTGTCATACCCTTAACCCTGTACATACCCCGGAAGGTGTCGGCATAACCGCAGAAGAACATCATGACAGAACCATATGCAGGGCGCCGTGCGGGACGGCTGCCCCGTGTTGTCAGAGCCTGGCCGGGAGCCGTCCTCCTCCTGGCCGTCCTATCGACACAGCTCCTCGCCGTCCCGGTACAGGACGATCTGAAGCTTGGCGTCGTGCCCTACAAGAGTCCGCGTTCCATTGTCCGCCTCTATTCCTCCCTGGCGGCGCACCTCTCGCGCGCCCTGGGCAGGAACGTCCGGGTGGTGACCACCAACAGCTTCAACGAATACCTGCAGCGGATCTACAGGCGGCAGTACGATATCATCGTGCTCGGCTCCACCTTCTATTTCAAGGCCCATGACCGGGCAGGCTACCAGGCCGTGGCCAGGGGCTATCCCTCGTTTCGCTGCGGCATCATCGTCAGGCGGGACAGCGGCATCACCGAGGTCGGCCAGTTGCGGGGACGGCGGATGGCGGCTGTCGACATCATGGACCGGGGCGGCTACAAGCTGCAGGTCAGGGCGCTCAAGGCCAGCGGCATCGACCCGGACAGCGATATCATCTTCCATTTCCGGGGCCGGCACGACTCGGTGATCTACTCCGTGCTCAGCGGCCAGGATGATGCCGGTGCCATCCGGCTCGATGCCCTGCAGAGAAAAGAATTCGACAATGTGCTCGACAAGCTGCGGATCATCTATGTCTCACCGGAAAACCCGCAGTTTCCCTTTGCTGTCCGGCCGGACATGGCTCCGGAGCTGAAGGAAAAGATCGGCGCCGCCCTGGCCGCCATCACCATGGCCGGGCCGGAAACGGCGGCCATTCTCAAGAAGTTGCATCTGCAGGGAATCGAGCGGATCTCTGATACGGAGATGGAGGAGCTGCGCAGGCGCAGACAGGCGGAGGAGGCCGGGAGGTGAACAGGGTTCGGTTTGCCATTCCCGCGTTGCGGACCGTCCTTGTCCTGGCGGTTTCCCTGATCACCCTGATCATCATTGTCACTTTTATCTCCTTCAATACCAGGCAGTTCAGGCAGGAGGCCCTGACGCATCTGCATCATTACGCAGCCACCGTGACCCGGGATATCGCCTCTGCTGTCTCCGACTATATCATCACCGAGAACTACGCCTCCCTCCAGGACACGATTTTTTCCTTTCGCAGGCGGGCCCACATCCTGGCGATCACTGTTGCCGGTCCCGACGGCATCGTGATCGCCGACACCAGGCCCGAACGGCTGGGCGGTCACCTGGACCGGATCGACCGTCTCCGCACGGGGAACGAACCACAGATCCTGGGGATCGATTTTAACAGGTGGCAGGTGGATAACGTGCAGCCCATCCGAATCGGCGATGCGGTCATCGGCTACTGCCGGGTCGTTCTCGACATCTCCTATATTCATGACGGTATCGATACCATCCAGCAGAAGTCGCTTGCCTTCGGCGTCCTGGTCCTCCTTGTGCTCTGGGCCCTGGTCATTGGCTTTTCCCTGTTCATCACCCGGCCCATCGAGGAGATGATCAAGGTGGCGGCCCGGGTGGGAAGAGGCGATTTCGAGCAGCAGGTGGAGGTCAAGGGGGTACGGGAGATCCGCTTGCTGGCCGAGACATTCAACCTGATGACCGGGGCCATCCGGGAGCGCGAGGCGCGGCTGCGCAATATCCTCGACTCCATACCCGATGCCGTTTTCCATGCCGACCGCAACAAGCGGGTTCTGTGGGCCAACAAGACCGTGCGGAACCGGCACGGGGTATCCCTGGGCGAGCCCTGCTACAAGGTACTCTGGGGGCGGAAGACGGAATGCGAGTCCTGCTGTTGTCAGGATGCCCTGACCAGCAAGCAACGGGTCCTGACTACCTGCCAGATCTCCTGCGGCCCCGAGGGCTCGGATCTCTACCTGGATATCGCCGCTGTGCCCCTGTCCGATTCCCTGGGCAGGAGCGGTGGCTTTGTCGTCATTGCCCGCGATATCACCGAGATGGTCAAGGCGGACCGTGAACGGGCCGAGCTGGAGGCCCAGCTCCGGCATGCCCAGAAGATGGAGGCCATGGGCGAGCTCTCCGCATCCATTGCCCACGAGTTCGGCAATCCCCTGCTCGGGGTCAGGTTCCTTCTCCGGCACCTGCAGGACAATGCCGACCTTGCCGGGGAGGACCAGAGCCTCCTGGCCGTGGGCCTGGACGAGGTCGAGAGGATGCAGGCCCTGATCCGTGATCTGAAGTCCTTCTACCAGCCCTCGTCCGGCCAGAGGATTCCCACCGATATCCATCACCGCATTGACAATATCCTCCTCTTCCACCAGAATTATTTCAAGATCCACCGGGTGACGGTGGAAAAGCGCTATGCCGACTCCCTGCCCGAGGTCATGGTGGTGCAGGACCAGATCACCCAGGTCTTCATCAACCTGCTGGTCAACGCGGTGGAGGCAGTGCCCCAGGAGGGAGGCACCGTGACCATCACCACCGCCTGCCACGGCGACACGGTCTCCATCGCCTTTCACGACACCGGGGTCGGTATCAGCGCCAAGGACCAGAAGAAGATCTTCAAACCCTTTTTCTCCACCAAGCCGGACGTGGAGGGCACCGGCCTCGGACTGTCGGTTTCCTACGGAATCGTCCGCAGCCATGGCGGCGATCTGCGGGTATCCTCCTCGCCGGGTGAGGGAACAACCTTCACCGTTATCCTTCCCCTGGGTGACGACACTGATCCATCCTCACCTGCCTGAACAGCTCCTGTCCGAACCGGATATCCCGTGATCGGTTGCGTTCCTGCCGGCAGGGCCTGCGGCAGGGGACACCGTCCTTTCGATGATCCCACGTGATGGCCGGAGGGCGGCCAGAACCGATAAATTTTTTTTCTCCTTCAATTGCAGGGAAAAACACGATTTAATGAGATTGAGACCTGAATTGCGCGTTGCGCCCGTCTGCAGCACCTTGCCGTGCTGCTTATGGAATTTTTTTATCGTTTGCAGATGGTTGAAACGCTCCATTCAGGTGAGAGATAATTGCCGCAGCCGTCCGGCCGGGAGACGGTTGCCGGCGTGATGTGACTGTGTTGCGGAGGAAAAATGCATGCCCATGTCAGGTGAGAGTTCCATATTGATCGCTATCGTGGCCGCCCTGTTTGCCGTGGTGGTCATCGTGGTACTGTTC
>DRKI01000140.1 GCA_011051875.1 Desulfobulbus sp.
AACTTCCTGGCCCTGCTTGGCTGGAATCCCGGCACGGACCAGGAGATCTTCTCCCGCCAGGAGATGATCGAGGCCTTTACCCTGGAGCGGATCAGCAAGGTCAACTCGGTGTTCAACTACCGCAAGGGCGATCCGAAATTCTTCACCGACCCCAAGCTGATCTCCATGAACGCCCACTACCTGCGGACCATGGACATCGGGGAGTTGGGCGAGCTGGTGAAAAAGGACCTGCTGGAGCAGGGGATCTGGAACCCGGCCTGGGACGGGGAAGAGCATGACTGGTACCTCGCGACCCTGGACCTGATCCGGGACCGGTTCCACACCATCAAGGACTTCGCCACCCTGGGACGCGCCTACTTTGCCGACGACTACACGGTGGAGGAGAAGCCGCTGAAGAAGAACATTCTCAAGCACCCGGAGCTGAAGCAGTGGCTGCCCAGGCTGGCCGATCTCTTTGCCCGGCTGGATGACTTCAGCAAGGAGGAGACCGAACGGGTCACCCGGGAACTGGCCGCCGAGCTGGACATCAAGCCCGGCATCCTGATCAACGGCATGCGCACCGTGCTCACGGGGCAGCTTGCCGGGCCGGGCATGTTCGATATTCTCATGGCCCTGGGCCGCGACCGGGTGATCAGCCGGCTGCGCGACATCGACCACCTCTACCAGGCACGGTAATTATTATTCTGCACGCGGCCGGAAGAACAACCGCTTTCATCACGGGATACTGCAATGACGACACCGACCCTGCCGGGCGACAAGGAAAAACCCCTGGACTTCATCCGCCAGATCATCAGGGCCGACCTGGAATCGGGCAAGGTCAAGCAGGTCATCACCCGCTTTCCACCCGAGCCCAACGGTTTTCTCCATATCGGCCATGCCAAGTCCATCTGCCTGAACTTCGGCATCGCCCAGGAGTACAACTCGGTCTGCCACCTCCGCTTCGACGACACCAATCCCTGCAAGGAGGAGGTGGAGTACGTGGAGGCCATCAAGGAGGACGTGCACTGGCTCGGCTTTGACTGGGGCGAGCATCTCTACTATGCCTCGGACTACTTTGACCGGCTCTACGAGTACGCTGTCGAGCTGATCCGGATGGGCAAGGCCTATGTCTGCCACCTGAGCAGCGAGGAGATCCGCGCCTACCGGGGAACCCTCACCGAGCCGGGCAGGGAGAGCCCCTATCGCAACCGGTCGGTGGAGGAGAACCTGGACCTCTTCACCCGGATGAAAAACGGCGAGTTCGACGAGGGAGAATGCGTGCTGCGGGCCAGGATCGACATGGCCTCGCCCAACATCCTGATGCGCGACCCGGTCCTGTACCGGATCATGAAGGCATCCCATCACCGGACCGGCGACAAGTGGTGCATCTACCCCATGTACGACTTCACCCACTGCCTGTCCGACATGCTGGAGGGGATCACCCATTCCCTCTGCACCCTGGAGTTCGAGAACAACCGCGCCCTGTACGACTGGGTACTCGACACCCTCGAGACCCCCTGCCACCCGCAGCAGATCGAGTTCGCCCGTCTCAACATCAACTACACGGTGATGAGCAAGCGCAAGCTGCTGCAGCTCGTTGAGGAGGGATATGTGCAGGGCTGGGACGACCCCAGGATGCTGACCCTCTCCGGCCTGCGGCGGCGCGGCTACACCCCGGCCTCGATCCGCCATTTCTGCGACCGGATCGGGATCGGCAAGCGGGAGTCCTGGATCGACATGGGAGTGCTGGAAAACGCGATCCGCGATGATCTCAACCTGCATGCCCCGCGCCGGATGGGCGTGCTCAGGCCGCTCAAGGTGGTGATCACCAACTACCCGGAGGAAGGCGAAGAGGAGCTGGAGGCCGTCAATCATCCCAAGAATCCGGCCATGGGCACCAGGAAAGTTCCCTTCTGCCGCGAGATCTACATCGAGGAGAGCGACTTCATGGAGGATGCGCCGAAAAAGTTCTTCCGCCTGAGCGTGGGCCGCGAGGTGCGGCTGCGCTATGCCTACTTCATCACCTGCCAGGAGGTGGTCAAGGATGCGGAGGGCAGGATCATCGAGCTGCGCTGCACCTATGACCCGAAGACCCGCGGCGGCTCGGCCCCGGACGGCCGCAAGGTCAAGGGGACCATCCACTGGGTCTCGGCACGGCACGGAATCAGGGCCGAGGCCCGGCTCTATGACCGGTTGTTCACCGTGGAGCACCCGGACATGGACAAGGAGAAAGACTTCAAGGAGTTCATCAACCCCGATTCCCTCGAGGTCCTGACCGACGTCATCCTTGAGCCCTCCCTGGCCGATGCCGTGACCGGCGACCGGTACCAGTTCGAGCGGCAGGGATACTTTTGCCTCGACAGCAGGGACTCCAGGCCGGGCAGCCTGGTCTTCAACCGCATCGTCACCCTGCGCGACACCTGGGCCAGGATGAGCGGCAGAAAATAGTGCCGGTCCCGCAATACCGGGACCGCCGGTATTGCGGGACCCCTGGCCGGGGGCCCTCCTGTCCCGGGGACGGGGCTCCGCAGCCCGCCTTCACCCCCTGCCTCCTGCGGCCGCACCCCTCTCGCCGGACCCTCTCCACCCCGCGTTTTCACTGCGCCTGTCCCCGCCCTGCTCAGTGGCGGCGCTCAGTGGCGGCCGTCCGCAGACACACCTGCCTTTCCCGCCTGTTTTTCCGACCCTGCGCACCATCAAAGGCGTCCCTCCCACATTGTGGCGACATCGCACCTGAAAAACGAATAATAATCACTCTTGATTAATTTCGGAATTCTACCAATTTATGCCCTGGACGCATCATGATTGCATGATACAATATACCTGTGAAAACCTCGCGGTCATGCCACCACACCACAGGGCGTGGAGGAGAGGCGGGAGCATGGGCAAACGATGGGAGATCATCGCGTGACGAGTTACGGCCAGATGGCTGCACACCGCAGCGACATCTATTCTTTCGGTGAAGCCGACGGACGGCGGACCGGGGTGGACCATGCCGGGACCGGGAGAACGGGCGGAACGGATGGGCACGACATGCGGCCACCTGAACTTTCAGCCATGTATCAGCAGATCGTCTCTTCCATCCTCAGGGTCGCCATGGAAGATGTCTCGTTGAACGAGATCCTGCTGCACGCCCTGGACAGCGTCCTGCTGTACAACCGTTTCAACCTCGTCAACAAGGGGGCCATCCTCCTCATGGCCGAAGATTCCGACCATCTCATCCTCTGTGTCCACCGGGGATTCGACCGCAGACAGGCGGCGGCCTGTCGCAGGATTCCCCTCGGCACCTGCCACTGCGGCCGGGCGGCCCTTACCGGCACCATGCAGTATGCCGGTTCCGTGGACCACCGCCATGACATCCGGGCCGGCAGGATGGTTCCCCACGGCCACTACTGCGTTCCCATCTGCGCAGGCGAGGACATGCTCGGTGTCCTGACCCTGTACCTGCGCCACGGGCATGCCCGGAGCCGTGACGAGAAAGAGATGCTGTGGGCGATCAGCAATATTCTCGCCAGCGTGGTCAAGAGGAAAAAGACCGAAACAGCCCTCCAGCGCCTGGTCAGGAAACAGGAGCTGATGATTACCAGGATTTCAGACGAGCAGAAGATGACCGAATCCATCATCCGCTCCATCAGGGGTGGGCTCATGGTCTGTGGCCACAATTCGAAGATACTCAAGCTCAACTCCTCCGGCCGGATGATCCTGGGCCGTTTCCTGGACAGAGAAAACCCGGTTCCCCCCGATAACACCGTCTTCGCCGACCACCCACTGGTTCGCTCCATGCTCCGTCACAACGGGCAGACCGCCTCCGGTCCGGAAGAGATCCGCTGCCATGACCGTGCCGGCATGGAGCGTACCCTGCGCTACACCACGGTGGCCCTGGAAAACTCCTCGGGTGAACAGATCGGCCGCATCCTCCAGTTTGACGATGTCACCGAGATGGTCCGGATCGGACAGGAAATGAAAAAGATGAACAAGCTCAGCACAGTGGCCGAGATTGCCTCGGCCGTGGCCCATGAGATACGCAATCCGCTGGCCGGGATCAAGACGATGTCGCAGGCCATTGAGGAAAACTGCGACAAAGACGATGAGAACAGGGAATATATCCGCAGAATCATCAGGCAGGTCGACCGGCTCAACGACCTGCTCAATGAGTTCTTCACCTATGCAACGCCCGGAAAGGCGGAAAGGGAGACAATATGCCTCCGGCGGGCCGTGGAAGAGATGCGGCTGCTGGTGAGGGGAAAGATCGAACGTCAACGGATTGCCCTGACCGAAGAGTACGAGCAGGGGCTGCCGGAGATCCTCGTTGATCCGGGCCAGCTGCACCAGGTGCTGTTGAACCTCATGCTCAACGCCATCGATGCGGTTGGCAGCAATGGCAGGATTCACATCAGCGCTCGCCGGGCCGGCCGGAAATTGCAAGAGCAGTATGCGTGGCCGATGCCGGGCCCGGCCCGGGAAACAGGCTACGTGGCGGTATCGTTTCGGGACAATGGCTGCGGCATGACGCCGGAGGTGGCAAAGCGGGCATTTGAACCGTTTTTTACCACCAGGCATCACGGCACCGGGCTCGGCCTCGCCATCGTCCAGCGGATACTGCATGAGAACAATGCCTTCATCGCGCTTGAAACCCGGGCGGCGGCAGGAACTGCTTTTGTCATGTTGTTTGAGAGCGCCGCCTGAAGGAACCTCCGGCTGCCTTCAGGGGAACCTGGGCGCGGCAGGGGAAGCGGGAGACCGGGCGGAAAAAAGACTTGAGCTGGAATGTGCCATGGAAACAGCAGACAGGAAAAAGGTACTGATTGTTGACGATGAAGAGGACATGATCTGGTCTCTCCAGAAAAACCTGCCCAACGACAACCTGCAGGTCGCGATCCTCACGGCCTCGTCCGGCAACGAGGCGCTCGCAATCCTGCAAAAGACAGAAGTTGACCTGATCATCACCGACATAAAGATGCCGGGCATCAGCGGCATCGACCTGCTGATCGCGGCCAGGAAAGCATGCCCCGGCATCGCGGTCATTGTCATGACAGCGTATCCCTCTGCGGAAAGCAAGAACGAGGTCATGGAAAACGGTGGCTTGTGCTTTATCGAGAAGCCTTTTGATATCAACCAGATGAGGTGCACGATCCGCCAGGCTCTCCACCAGGGCTCCTCTTTCGAGGGGAAGGTAAGCGGACTTCAGCTCACCGATATCATCCAGGTCAACAGGCTCTCCCAGGCATCCACCGCCTTGCGGATCCGGGCCGACGGCGCAGAGGGAACACTCTATTTCTCCGAGGGCAGCATCGTTCATGCCACCTGCGGTGACCTGGAAGGAGAAGAGGCTTTTTACAGGATAATCAATTTCAAGGGCGGCCAGATCGAGGCCTTTTTCCCGCCGACCTTGCCAGAGACAACAATCGACACCCCGGTCGATGTCCTCCTGCTGAAGGGGACAATGATGGCCGATGAACAGGAACAGGCGGACCGCCACCAGGCAGATGGCGGCACGGCGGACGGTACCGGCGGCGGACCGCCAGGGGTGGCCGGTGGTCCGGCCGCCATGGATTTTTTTGCAAAGGAGTACGGTATGGACGAACTGAAACAACTACTGACAGAGTTTACCGGTATCAGCGGTGTCAACACCGCCTGCCTGGTGGGTCGAGATGGCTTTTTACTGGAAAGTATTGCCCTCTCCGGTGTCGATACCGAGATGATCGGGGCCATCGCTTCAAGCGGTTTCGGCGCCTCCGAAGCCATGGGTAACCAGCTCCAGAAGGGCGGGATGTCCATGACCATGGTCGAGTATGAAAACGGTCCCGTGATGCTGTCACCGGTCGGCAGCGAGGCCTTCCTGGTCATCATTGCCGACAAGGACGCCAACCTGGGCATGATCAGGCTGAAGATAAAAAAGCACGTCCGGGAAATCGAAGAAAAAGCAGGAGTTTAAAAAGACAAGATGAAAAAGGACACGAAAAAGGACAATATCCTCGACATCGCCCATGTCAGCTTTCTGGACATGATCAAGGTGATGATCACCATGGGTGGAGCGGCCAATGCCAAGGGGACCCTGATCAGGAATGCCCTGGGTGCCGCCGCGAGGATGCGGGAAGTCGACTATGAGAGCTTTGAAGAGTACCTCGAGGCGATGGAGAATACAACAAACCCCGTGGCCATGGTCGAGGGAAAATCCAGGCACATGGGTGATCATGTCTTCGGACTTGCCAAATGCCCCTTTGGGCCCTCCATAAACAACTATACCGCGGTCTTCAAAAAACTGCCTGACGGCTATGATGATTTCACCAGCGAGTTTAACAAGCCAAGCCGCGTGACCGACATGTACCGCATCGGTGAAGGAGCCGGGGTCAGTCCTTTCTGCGCCGTTCATCAGCCCATGCGCAGCGCGGTTGCCGACAAAATCACCATTGGCGGCAAAAAGATCAGGATATACCAGCTCGGATGCAAATCCGGTTCAGGCCACAAGGGATTTGCCGACAAATGGATCAAGGAGAGCGGCGTGGACAGGGAGGTGGTGGACAAGGTGCTTGACAGCCACATGTGCTGCTATTTCCTGTCCATTGAGGGGTAGCGCCGCCCACGTTCGTCTGTCGCAGACACCCCCTTCTCTGCACGGTCGTATCGGCCCGCCCAGGGGGCCTGCCGGGAACCGGCAGGCCCTGCACGGGTACGGGGCGCCTGCGCCACATTCACGGCCTTAAGGATGTGAAAACAACGAGTCATTGATCATGCAATCGGTTGCACCCGCCCCTACCCGGTCAGCCGGGCGCGAATCGCCGCAACCGTCTCCTCGATGGTTCCGGGAAAAACAGCGGCCCGGGGACCGGTGAGCAGCAGGAAGTAGGTGGAATTCAGGGCCTTGAAACGATGGAGGATAATCCTGTCGGACTCGTTGACCTCCAGGGTGATGTTGTTTGGGTCCTCCTGGTCAAGGACGCTTTCCGCCTTTTCCAGGGAATCAGCAAGGACCGAGGTGAAGGCCGCAAGGGCATCGGTATCGATGGTACAGTTGCAGGACGTCAGGGAGAGCCCCATCTCGTCGGCCAGCAGGGCGCTGCTGTAGCCGTTTTTCTCGCACAGTTCCTGCAGCCGGTCCATGAAGAAATCGTCCTCGTCCCGGCGCGGCCCGCCTTCACCGGCCGGCGCCGGACCACCGGGCGCCGCCGTATCGGCGGTTCTCGCAAGAAGTTCCCCGGCCAGCGACGCATGGGGGAAGAACGGATTTTCTCCCTGCCGGAGCATGGCCACGGGAACGGAATGAAAACTTGCCCGTTCAAATCGGTCGTCAAGGGGGATGACCGTGTCAAAAAAGAAATTCCGGGACAGGCTGGCCTTAAAATAGGCATAGATCTTTTTCTCCGGGGAACTGTCACCATCGTACATGTTGACCAGGACACCGAGGAAACGCAGGTCCGGTTTGACCTCTGCCCTGACCCACTCGGCTGTCCGCATCATCCGGGGCAGGGTCTTCATGGTTCCGGCCTTGCAGTTGATGACAATCAGGTAGAAATCGCTGGCAGAGAGAAGCGCCCTGGCTATCCGGCCCACTCCCACGGGCGCATCGAGAAGCACGTATTCAAAACCGGCCGCAAGCCGCTGGATGGCAGGGACCAGTTGCCCCTGCTCTGCCGCCTCTTCCAGGCGGGAGATGTCATTGGCGTCAATGGCGCCTGAGCCCAGGATGGCCAGGTTTTCATGGAACAGGAATCCGGCGGGATGGCCGGCTGCGTCGATCTCCTCCTCCAGAACATGGAGCAGTCCCCTTGCTGTCTTCTTTTTCAGGTTACAGGCAGCGGTCAGGCCCCCCTGGGGATCACCGTCGATGACCAGGGTCCTTTTCCCGGCCCTGCTCAGGCCATATCCCAGGTTGAGAGCAGTGGTAGTTTTCCCTACCCCGCCCTTCTGGCTTGCGATGGTAATGATTCTGGACATGCTGTCTCCCGGTGTTCTGTTGCGGCCCGAGCCTCGACCAACCATGAAAATGGCGCCGCCAGTGCCACACTGCGGGCGGCCATTTCCGGATAAACCGGCATGCCCGCAGCAGCAGGCACAACCAACGATGAAAACAGAAAACATCCCACCCTGACACTGCAGGGCGGTGGCAGGGGAAGGGAATGGAACGGATGACAGCGGCAGCAAGTCCGACCGATACCGCCGCCGGCACAGGGCTGCTCCGACGCCCGTCCCCTGCCTCCGGATCAGCCCGGTTCCGGCTTGTGTTACTGCATTATATCATGGTTCCGAAATCCGTCGAGAGGCGGCATGACCGAAATGGCGCTGGTCACTCTTTTCCCGCCGTCCCTGCTCCACCCCCTTCCTTCATGGCTCACTCCTGGAAACTCCTGGCTGACAGCCGTCAGGTGAAAAAAACCTGTCAGACGGCAATAATAACTATTGACTTTCCAGTCCCGTCTGATAATAAATTCCATTAAATAATCAGGAACATTGTAGTACACTACCGGTATGAAAGGCTTGACAGCGTGCACTGTTATCCAAAAGGAGGAAAAGAATGCAACAGACCCGGTATGACACCGACATCGTCCGAAGCTTTGTCAACTGGAGCATTGTCTGGGGGCTGGTCGCCGTCCTGGTGGGGGTAGTTGTCTCCTTCCAGATGGTCAACCCGTCACTCAACTTTCCACCCTACTTCACCTTCGGCCGCCTGCGTCCCATCCACACCAATGCCGGCATCTACGGCTGGGGGGTCGGGGTCATCTTCGCCACCTTCCTCTACATCGTGCAACGGCTGTGCCGCACTCCCCTCTGGAGTCCGACACTGGCCCGGTTCCAGCTCTGGTTCTTCAACGCCACCATCCTTGCCTCGGCCGTGACCCTGCTCCTGGGCTACACCACCAGCAAGGAATACCACGAGATGGAGTGGCCCATCGACGTCATGGTGGTCATCCTCTGGGTGGCCTTTGCCATCAACGTGATCATGACCATCATCAAGCGCAAAGAGGAACGGATGTACATCTCCCTCTGGTACATGATGGCCTCGATCATCGGCGTGGCCATCCTCTACATCGTCAACGGCGCCGAGGTTCCGGTCTCGCTGTTCAAGTCCTACTCGGCCTATGCCGGCACCAATGACGCCAACGTCGAATGGTGGTTCGGCCACAACGCCGTGGCCATGGCGCTCACCGCCCCGCCCCTGGCCATGTTCTACTACTTTCTGCCCAAGACGACCCGGGTGCCGATCTACAGCCACCGGCTTTCCATCATCTCCTTCTGGAGCCTGATCTTCATGTACCTCTGGACCGGCGCCCATCACCTGCTCTGGACCCCGGTCCCGGACTGGATCCAGACCCTGGCCATGGCCTTTTCCGTCATGCTGATCGCGCCTTCCTGGGGCTCGGTCTTCAACGGCTACCTCTCCATGAACGGCCAGTGGCACCAGATGCGGGACAACTACCTGGTCAAGTTCCTGATCGTCGGCATCACCTTCTACGGTCTGCAGACCCTGCAGGGCCCCATGCAGGCGATCCGGACCTTCTCCGCCTTCATCCACTACACCGACTGGATCCCGGCCCATATCCACATGGGCACCATGGGCTGGGTCTCCATGATCGCCTTTGCCTCCATCTACTACCTGGTGCCGCGCATCTACGGCCGGGAACTCTACTCCATTCCCCTGGCCAACCTCCAGTTCTGGCTGATCCTGGTGGGCCAGCTCATGTGGTCGATCTCGCTCTGGATCGCCGGGGTCCTGCAGGCCGGGATGTGGACCGCCATGAACCCGGACGGCAGCCTGACCTACACCTTCATGGAGACCATGGTCGAGATGTATCCCTACTGGTGGAT
>DRKI01000141.1 GCA_011051875.1 Desulfobulbus sp.
GCATCCCGGTACATGATGTCCCGGTCCGGAACCAGGCTGGCCGCGACCATGGCAACCGGTTCCCCGGAGTCGCCGGCGGTAGCGGGCGGCGGGAAAGTACCGGCCAGGCAGGTGGCAGCCAGCAGGATGCAAAGGGTAGCCCGCAGGTTCACGGCAGATCAGTGGTGACGGGGTGACAGGGCTGGAAAAATCCGGTGGCACTGGTACAACCGCACCCGGGACCGGCCTTGGCCGGAGCGTCGGTCGCACCGATCCTGCGCCCGCAGCGGCCGTGCGCCGGCCCCGAAAGCAGGGGGCTTTCCGTCTGCCGTTGCCGGGTGATTGTTCGCGGGACAGGGGAGGCGCCGGGGCACGAACGCGGGATGGAGGCGGTATCCAGATCAGAAAAATTCAGATATTTTTTCAACAACATAAGCTATCTGTTCCTGCTGAAGCTCCGGGTAGATCGGCAGGGCAAGGGCCTGCCGGGCAGCCTCTTCCGCCACAGGAAAAGTCTGGTCGCCATAACCAAGCGGCGCAAGGCAGGCCTGCTGGTGCAGGCACAGGGGATAATAGATCTCACAGCCAATGGAATTCTCCTGCAGAAAGCTCCGCAGCCTGTCCCGGTCCGGGACACGGATGACGAACTGATTGTAGATGTGATAGTTCACCTCCGCAGCACCCTCCAGGCCGCCATAGGCCTCCCGGGGGAGAACCACCGGATTGTCCGTCAGGCCGGCCTGGCTGAAGTACTCCCGGTAGAGGGTGGCATTGCGTCTGCGCGCCCGGTGCCACTCTTCCAGGTGAGGCAACTTGATGGAGAGAACCACGGCCTGGATCGGGTCGAGCCGGAAATTGCCGCCGATCCGGCGGTGATAGTATTTCGGGTCCGCACCATGGTCCCGGCATGAGCGCAGGATCCTGTCCAGCCCGGAATCGCTGGTCACGACCATGCCACCATCGCCGATGCCGCCCAGATTCTTGCTCGGAAAAAAAGAGAAACAGCCCGCCGTGCCCATGGCGCCGGCCTTTTTCCAGGTAACAGCACCATTCTCCTCCAGTGGATACTGGGCGCCGATGGCCTGGGCGGCATCCTCGATGATCGGGATCCCGTACCTGGCCGCCAGTTCCAGCAATGGTTGCATATCAGCACACTGGCCGAACAGGTGCACCGGCATGATGGCACGTATCTTCTTCCGGCCGGCCTGGTCATCGGCCAGGATCCGCTCGACCTGGGCAGGGTCGATGTTCATGGTATCCGGATCAATGTCAGCAAACACCGGCCTTGCACCCACCCGCAGGATGGAGCCCATGGTGGCGAAAAAGGTGTATGGTGTGGTCAGGACCAGGTCGCCGGCACCGATCTCGAGGGCCATCAGGCTGGCCAGCAGGGCATCGGTGCCGCTGGAGACCCCGATGCCGAAACCGGTCCCACAGTAGGCGGCCACCTCCTTCTCGAACCGGCTCACCTCGGAACCGAGGATGTAACGGGTGGAATCTATGACAGATGTCACCGCCTCCAGGACCTGGTCGCGAAAACGGGACATCTGCGGCTGTAAATCCAGCAATGGTACATTCATTGGTGCACTAGTCAAGGTAATAACGGTTCAGTGGCACACACAGCCACAATTCGGGAATCCGCCCGGCACAAAAAGAAGCCGCGGGCCATGGCAGCCGCCCCGAACAATCTTTTCCTCCGGTGAAATGATACGACAAACGGCAACGAACCTGAAGATCGTTGCCGCCATTTCCCTGCCGGGATCCATTCACTGTTGTCGATCTGGATCGGGCGATTTTCATCCTGCCCGACCTGCACCCATCTACAGCACTGCAAAAAAAACCACAGCGGTAGGTGATCGAACGTCACAAGGATACACCCCGTATATCCTGGGAGGTTCGGGCGCGTGCAGATGGCGGTGCCCAGTGACCGCTTACGGTTTATCCGGTCCGCTGGCCAGAACCACGGTGTCGCTGTCAAAAAAATCGTGGACGTCCGGCATCTCTTTCTCTAAATGTTTTTTCAGCTTTTTCAGAAGATTGGCCTCGATCTGGCGGACGCGCTCCCTGGAGATGCCGAACTCGTCGGCAATGGTCTGCAGGGTCCGGGGTTCATCGTTGAGCAACCGGGTCTCAAGTATGCGCCGCTCCTTGTCATTGAGCGTGTCTTTCAGACCGTCCAGAATGGAAGAGAGGCGTTCCCGGATCTCATGGCTGGCGACCATCTCCTCCACGCCGGGCCCGGTGTCGGGCAGAAAGCTCTTCTGCTCGTCATCGGAATCGTTGCGCACGGTCGCCTCCAGGGAGACATCCCAGTTGTCCATGCGCTGGCCCATCTCGATGACCTCGCTCTCCTTAACGTTCAGTCGCTGGGCAAGAAGCTTGACCTCGGGTTTGAACCCCTGGGCCTCGAGCAGTTTCTTCTCCTTGTTGAGGCTGAAAAAGAGCTTGCGCTGGGCCTGGGTGGTGCCGATCTTGACCAGGCGCCAGTTGTCCATGATGAATTTCAGGATGTAGGCGCGGATCCAGTAGGCGGCGTAGTAGGAGAACTTGACCCCCCGGTAGGGATCGAACTTCTTGGTCGCCTGAACCAGCCCGACATTCCCCTCCTGGATCAGGTCCATGAAGTTCTGCATCCAGTATTTCTGGAAGTCCATGGCCACCTTGACCACCAGGCGCAGGTTGGCCGACACCAGCCGGTAGGCTGCCTCGGGATCACCTGTCTCCCGGTAGCGGGCAGCGAGCTCGTCGGTCTCTTCCCGGGAAAGCAGTTCATACTGACTGATTTCCTGCAGGTACCGGTGCAGGGCGGGGTTGCTGAGCGCGGGAAGATTTTCCTCGTCCGGCATCACCACCAGGGGATGGTGCTGGGGCGGGGTCGACCCTGTCTGCTTTTTTTCTTCCTTCTCTCGTATCTCTTGCGCCATGAAGGTCCGGGGGCTCGATGCGTGAAAAACACAACCCTGCAAGGAGAAGACTCACATGCAGGGTGAAAGCTGAACGTAATACTACTCCATGCCCGGAAAAAATTCACTTGAATAAAGGGAATAATAGGGGCAACGGTTTTATTTTCTCCTGATCTGTGCTATCTAGTGCCCGACTGCTCCGGCATACACTGTCTTTTGGAAATCCACTGCGGATCACATGAAAAATATTAGAAATTTCAGCATAATAGCACACATCGACCATGGCAAGTCCACCCTTGCCGACCGGATGATCCAGCGTTGCGACATGGTCACGGAGCGCGAGTTCAAGGACCAGTTGCTCGACAACATGGATATTGAGCGGGAACGGGGCATCACCATCAAGAGCCAGACCATCTGCCTGCCCTATACGGCCAGGGACGGGATCACCTACACCCTCAACCTGGTCGACACCCCGGGCCATGTTGATTTCAGCTACGAGGTCTCGCGGGCACTGTCCTCCTGCGAAGGGGCCCTGCTTCTCATCGACGCGGCCCAGGGGATCGAGGCGCAGACGCTCGCCAATCTCTACCTGGCCATGGAGAACGATCTCGAGATCATCCCGGTGATCAACAAGATCGACCTGCCCGCGGCCGAGCCGGAAAAGGTGGCCCGCTCCATCGAAGAGGACCTGGGCCTGGATCCGGAGACCATCCAGCTCTGCTCAGCCAAGACCGGCGAGGGGGTGGACGATCTGCTCGAGGCCATCGTCACCCTGCTGCCGCCGCCGGAGGGCGATCCGGATCGTCCACTGGAGGCCTTGATCTTTGATGCCAACTACGATCCCTACCGCGGCACGGTCATCTCGGTCCGGATCGTCAACGGCCGCATCCGGGCCGGCGACCAGATCATCTTCATGTCCAACAACGCCGACTACCGGGTGGAGGAAGTGGGACTCTTCCGGCTGACACGGGAGCCGCAGAAGGAACTGGCCGCAGGCCAAGTCGGCTATATCATTGCCGGCGTCAAGACGGTCTCCGACACCAGGCCCGGCGACACCATCTCCCACAAGGATCGCCCCTGCCCTGCCCCGCTGCCCGGATTCCGCGAGGTGCAGCAGGTGGTCTTTTCCTCCATCTACCCGATCTCCACCGACGACTACGAGGATCTGGCCAACGCCCTGGAGAAGCTGAAGCTCAACGACGCCGCCCTCACCTTCCAGAAGGATTCATCGGCCGCGCTCGGCTTCGGCTTCCGATGCGGCTTTCTCGGCCTCTTGCACCTGGAGGTGGTGCAGGAGCGGCTGGAACGGGAGTTCGGCATCTCCCTGATCCTCACCGTGCCCACGGTCAAATACAAGTTCTATCTCCGCGACAACACCATGGTCGAGATCGACAACCCGGCCTACTTTCCCGACCCCGCCTCCATCGAACGGATCGAGGAGCCCTTTATCAAGGCCACCATCCATATCCCGGAACGTTACATGGGCGCGGTGATGAACCTGTGCATGGAACGACGCGGTGAAAACACCAACTACCACTACCCCATGCCCGGCCGCATCGAGTTCACCTGCGAGCTGCCGCTGGCTGAAGTCATCTACGACTTTTACGACAGGCTGAAGTCCGTGACCCAGGGCTACGGTTCCTTTGACTACGAGTTGATCGATTACCGGCCCAGCGACCTGGTCAAACTTGACATCCTGGTCAACGGCGAGCAGGTGGATGCCCTGTCCCAGCTCATCCACCGCATGCACGCCCGCGAACGCGGACTCAAGGCCTGCGAGAGCCTGAAGCGGGAGATCCCGCGCCAGATGTTCAAGATCGCCATCCAGGCGGCTGTAGGCGGCAATATCGTCGCCCGGACCAACATCTCGGCCCTGCGCAAGGATGTAACGGCAAAGTGCTATGGCGGCGATATCTCCCGCAAGCGGAAGCTGCTGGAAAAGCAGAAGGCGGGCAAGAAGAGGATGAAGACCGTGGGCAATGTCGAGATCCCGCAGCGCGCCTTTCTCTCGGTGCTCAAGTCGGACCAGTAGGGGTGTGTGGAGGAGAATGCAGAAGGCCGGGCCATGCGGCCCGGCCTTCTGCAGTGCAATGATCCTGCTCCGGAGATCTCAACGGAAGTTCGGGCAACGGTGACCGGTTACATCAATGCCTTTCTGGCACATGATACTCAGGATTTCTTCCTTGCTGAAGATGGAATTTTTCTGTTTGGAAACGTAGACGAAACAGTCCTTGCAGATGTTGAACGATCGGAAATCCAGATCCCGCATGACCTCCCAGCAGGGTCTGTTTGAATGATAGGCCGGACATTGGGCCGCTTCATCGGGGTTACACTTCATTATCTCCCAACAGGGCCAATCTGATCTGAGTGGCATCAGACTCCTCCTCCTTTTTGGTTGCCCGAAAACAACTTCCCCTTACACTGGACGCAGCCTCCCTCTGCATGCAGATTACGAAAGATCTCTCTTGCAAGGTATCAATATCACATTCTACCAGCTCTCAAGGTACAATGCAAGCCTGCTTTGCAGCTCCCGGCATCCCTGGCCGGTGCGGGCGGAAAAGATGATCCGCTCGTCCGGGTCGACAGTCAGGGCCGCATCCAGGGCCGAAGCGTTCCGTGCCTGCCGGTTCCTGGTCAGCTTGTCCGCCTTGGTGTAGACGGGCAGATAGGCCAGGCCGTGGTGACGCAGCCAGTCGATGAGCTCACGGTCCCGGGGCTTCAGCTCGTGACGCAGATCGATGATCACCACCACGCAGGCCAGGGACTGCCGGCCTGTCAGGTAGCCGGTGATCAGCTGCTGCCAGGAAGACTGGACCTTCCTGGAAACCCTGGCAAATCCATAGCCCGGCAGGTCCACCAGGTAGAGGGATTCATCAACGAGAAAATAGTTGAGGCTCTGGGTCTTGCCCGGCCTGGAACTGGTCTTGACCAGGTTTCTGCGCCCCACCAGCCGGTTGATCAGGCTCGACTTACCCACGTTGGAACGTCCGGCAAAGGCGATGTCGGGATAGACCGGTTCGGGAAGTTGCCCGAGGCTATAGGCGGAAAGAAGAAAACGGACATTGCTGAAATTCATGACTGCACCGGAAGAAGAATACCCCCACCCTTGCAGCTTGCGGGTGGGGATTTTTTCGGATGAACTCCCATGCCTTCTCGGCACAACAAAACATGAAAATCAATTGGTTACGCCACAAGAACTGCGCAATTCGATTTTCAGATAAACCGTCCTGCCGGCGGGAGCGGGCATACCGGTGCTGAAAACGACAGGCAGCCGCCGGTGACACTGCCGGGCGGTGACACGCAAGGAGGAGGATCCACGGTGCAACGCGCAATAGAGGTCAGATCACCTTGTTGAGGGCATATTCGATAATGCCCTCTGCACCCATCTTCTTCAGGCGCGGCACCAGGTCACGGACCTGGTGCTCCGAGATCACCGTCTCCACGGAAAACCAGTCCTGTTTGTACAGCTGGGCGACCGTGGGCGCAGTGACACTGGGCAGGACATCGATGAGTGCATCCAGCCGGTCATGGGAGACGTTCATCTTCAGGCCGACGATCCGGTCCGCCCGCAGCGCGCCCTGGAGCAGCAGCGCGATGTTCTCGATCTTTTCGCGTCTCCAGGGATCCTGCCAGGCCTCCTTGTTGGCAATGAGCTGGGTGTTGGACTGCATAAGCTCGTGGATGACCCGCAGGCCGTGCGCGCGGATGGTGGTCTCGGTCTCGGTCACCTCGACGATGGCGTCGGCCAGCCCGGACACCGCCTTGGCCTCGGTGGCTCCCCACGAAAAGATGATATCCACCTGCATGTTCCGCTCTTCGAAAAAACGGCGGGTGACATTGACCAGCTCGGTGGAGATCCTCTTGCCGTCCAGTTCCTCGACCCGGGTGATACCGGAATCGCCGGGCACCGCGATCACCCAGCGGGTCGGCTTGCGGCTGACCTTGGAGTAGACCAGGTCGGCGATCACCTCCACATCCGAGCCGTTTTCCATGGTCCAGTCCTTGCCGGTGATGCCTGCATCGAGCATGCCCGACTCCACGTAGGCGGACATCTCCTGCGGCCGGCAGATCGAGCAGGAAAGCTCCGGGTCATCGATCTCGGGAAAATAGTTCCTGGACATGAGCTTGATCCGCCAGCCCGATTTTTCAAACAGTTCAATGGTGGCCTTTTCCAGGCTTCCCTTCGGTATCCCTATCTTGAGTTGCTTCATTGATCATATCCGTGATGATTGCCGTTCTACCCGTTTCATCAGGTTTCGCGGGCATTCTCCCTGTCGTCTGGCCGCTGTCGGCAGACCTGTTCCGGCCGGTCAGCCGCCATAGACCTCTGCCGGATCAAATACCCGCTCACCGGTGACGACCATGCCATCACCCTCCACCCGGCGGAAAAAACAGCTGCGGTATCCCTTGTGACAGGCCGCGCCGCCGAGCTGCTCGACCTTGAAGACCACCGTATCCTGGTCGCAGTCCACCAGGATCTCCCGGATCAGCTGCACATGCCCCGAGGACTCCCCTTTCAGCCAGAGTTTGTTGCGTGAACGGGACCAGAAATGGGCCTTGCCTGTCTCCAGGGTCTTCTGCCAGGACTCCCTGTTGATATAGGCCAGCATCAGGACCTCGCCCGAAACCGCATCCTGGACAATGGCCGGAAGCAGGCCCTGGTCGCTTTTTGCAAAGTCAAGTTCTATCATCGTCTCTATCCTTGGCTTGCCCGGTGTCTCCGGTGCCGGCCGTTTTCCCTTTCCTGCTCCGCCGCAGTTCTCCCTCCATGAAATGGATCATGCAGGAGGACCTGAACTGGCAGTAGTCACCGGGATGGGCGCAAACCGGCTCATCAGAGGAGACCTTGTCGTGGTATTTTGCACATTCAAGTTCCATGGGTTGTGCTGTCCTGCCTGCTTGCGGTCGTTTCCCGGTGATCGGTCGCGTTTCCCCGGTGGCCGGATCCGGGAGCCTGCCGGTTGGCAGCCATTCCCGCGTTTCGTAACCGATCTCAGGGGTAGTGACTCGTTGTTGTCACAGCCTCAAAACTGTACGTTGGCACAGGTACCCCGAATCTGTGCAGGCGCGCCGATTCGCCATATCCCCGGTATACGGAGCGGCGCGAGCGTGCAGAGGCGAATGCCTGTGCCGGCGTACCGCGTTTCTTCCCAACGGCCCTGCACATTTATGCCTTCGCGCACTCTTTGTCAAGTCCGAGCATGGTTTTCATGATCTCAAGAGGTCCTTGTCAAAGGGCTGACAAGTATACTAAGATATCCTGACCCGTGGTGCCGGTCACGGCGCAAGGCGATGCGCCCTGACACCGCCGGCTGCCGCGATCTGTCATGCAGCCGCAGAATATCCGCCAACCATGCCGGTGCTTCCCGCAGAAGGGCACCGGTCAACAGGAGAGTTACAGAACATCATGGATACCGTACAACTGACCGACCGGGTCTCCATCAGTTACACTGCAACCCTGGAGAACGGAGAGGTGTTTGAAAAGGTCCCGCCCGAAAAACCCATCAGCCTGGCCATCGGCTCCGGCCGGGTTCTGAAGGCGGTGGAGGCCGGCATGCTCGGCATGCGGCCCGGCGAGACCCGTATCTTCCACATCCAGCCCGAAGATGCCTACGGTCCCCATTTCAAGGAACTGCTCCATAACGTCAAACGGTCCACCTTTGCCGGCAGAATCGATCCAAAGCCCGGCATGATCCTCTCCCTGACCATTGAAAAAGACGGCGCCGAACAGCAGGTCCCGGCCACCGTGGTCGCCGTGGGCAGCGATACGGTGACCGTTGACTACAACCATCCCCTGGCCGGCAAGGTCCTCACCTACGCCGTCACCCTGCACGAGATCCTGTGACCTGAACCGGTCGTTTCACCCATCAGCAGATGAAAAAAATTTATGATTATTATCAACGGGTTTCTTTTTACCCCTGTTGCAGGTGAGTGATCCCTTCCGGATTCTCATTCTGTCCCGCTCTGCTTCGTCTTGCGGTGTTTCATGCGGGAATACCACCATGCATCACCGCAAGACCCGCATCCCGGGGGCAAGATGAAAATCGTGTACAAGCGCCTCCCCTCGGCCGGCAATCCCGTGCCGCCTGGACCGGGACAAGATTCTACTTTCCCCGGGTATCGGGCCAGGGTGCGGGCCGCTCGTCCACCAGGTAGCAGAACCGGTCCCATTCCACCCTGGTACCGGTCACGGGACAGCGCAGGCCCACCTTGTTCTCCGAGATCGAGATAACCTCCCAGTCACCCCTGCGCGGTCCGTCCTCTATGTGCAGCCTTTGACCGATCCGGAAAGGATACCTTCTGAAAAAAACGATTTTTTCCTCCACACCCCCTCCTTGCATCATCTTCCATTGCCCGGGCAGCACCGGAACATCGTACCGCAGCCGGGTCTGCACCGGCTCCTGTCCGGCGGCAGCCGACCTTTTTCATAATCCAACAAAAAAATCTGTACAATCAAAATTGGATACGTACAATAAAATTATAGACTTGATAAATCAGCCGGGGACTGTCCGGAATCACTGGCCAGGAAGGCCCGTTCCCAGCCCCGGACCGGCTGAACCCGTGTTTCGGCCCCAACCCGAGACGCCGTGAAGAGACGGCCCCAGCAGAACCTGCCCGGACCGTTTTTCAAAGGCTCCACCGACATGCAGAGGAGAACGTACCATGTCCATTGAAGATGATGAAATCCTGCAGGGATTCATTGAGGAGTCACTGGAACACCTCGCCGATATCGAAAATGACCTGCTGGCCATAGAGGAGGCGGGCGCCGACATCGATGACGAGCTGGTGAACAAGGTTTTCCGGGCCGCGCACTCCATCAAGGGCGGCGCCGGTTTCATGGGCCTCACCGTGATCCAGGAACTGGCCCATGCCGCTGAAAACGTACTCGGCATGATCCGCAGCAGGCAGCTGGTACCGAACCCGGATATCATCAATGTCCTGCTCCTGGCGTCCGACGAGCTGCAGCAGCTCATCGAGAACGTCGAGGAGAGCAACGAGGTCGACATCTCCGACCACATCAGTGCGCTCAATGCCATCTATGAAGGAAAGGAGATCCCGGCCGGCGCAGTGTCCGCACCCGAGACAGACAGATCCGGGTCCCCGGAACCGGCACCTGAACCGGAACCGGCCGGAGATCCCGAGGCGGCGGCGGAACCGGCGCCCGAACCGGAACCCGAGAGCAGACCGGAGCCTGAGCCTGAGCCTGAACCGGTGCAGGAAAAACAGGAGCCTGCGCCTGCGCCAACCCCGGCTCCTGCTGCCCAAAAAAAGAAAAAGGTCAAAAAATCAAAACCAAAGACCGATACCTCCATCCGGGTGACGGTCAGCCTGCTCGACCAGCTGATGAACCTGGCAGGCGAACTGGTTCTGTCCAGGAACCAGTTGCTCCAGACCATCACCTCCGGTGACGTGCGCAGCGCCGAGGCCGTCGGTCAGCGCATCGACCTGGTGACCTCCGAACTGCAGGAGGCCATCATGCTGACCCGGATGCAGCCCATCGGTAACGTGTTCAACAAGTTTCCCCGGGTTGTCCGGGACCTTTCCAAGAAACTCGGCCGCCAGATCGACCTGACCATTGTCGGCAAGGAGGTCGAGCTGGACAAGACCATCATCGAGGCGATCAACGATCCCCTCACCCACCTGATCCGCAACTCGGTGGACCATGGTATCGAACCGCCGGACGTGCGGATACAACATGGCAAGGACCCCAAGGGGCTGATCGTGCTCAAGGCCTATCATGCCGCCGGCCAGGTGGTCATCGAGATCAGTGACGACGGCAAGGGTATTGACGGCAACAGGCTGGCCGATATCGCCATCAAGAAGGGGCTGATCACGGTGGAGCAGGCCAAGGCCATGTCGGACAAGGAACGGACCAACCTGATCCTGATGCCCGGATTCTCCACTGCCGAGAAGGTGACCGATGTCTCCGGCCGGGGCGTGGGCATGGATGTGGTCAAGACCAACCTGGACCAGCTGGGCGGCTCCCTGGACATCGAGTCCGAAGTGGGCAAGGGCACCACCATCAGCATCAAGCTGCCGCTCACCCTGGCCATCATTCCCTGCCAGATCGTCATGACCGGCGGTGAACGGTATGCCATTCCCCAGGTCAACCTGGAGGAACTGCTCCGTATCCCGGCCGCCAAGGTCAAGGAACGGATCGAGCGGGTGGGCGATGCCGAGGTCGTCCGGCTGCGCGGCAACCTGCTGCCCCTGATCCGGCTCTCCGACGTTCTCGGTATCGAGCGGACCTACTTCGATGTCATCTCCGAAGAGACCAGGGAGGACAAGCGGCGCAACATCGCTGACCGCCGGTCAAAGTCCAGTCCCCTTTTCAAGGATTCCGGGAACGGCCGGGAAGAGACGGAACAGGAAGGTGCGGAGCAGGAAAACGGCCAGGACAAGGCCGCACGTTCCGGCGAGGAACGGCGGCAGAGTCCCTCCAGCGCCCTCAACATCGTGGTCGTCTCCACCGGGGCCATGAAGTACGGGCTTATCGTCGACCGGCTCCACGACTCGGAAGAGATCGTTATCAAGCCCCTGGGCAGGCACCTGCAGCAGTGCCGCGGCTATGCCGGCGCCACCATCATGGGCGATGGCCGCATCGCCCTGATCCTGGACGTGAGCAACCTGGCCCGCATGGCCGGACTCACGTCCCTGGACGGCTCGGACCGTGCCAATGAACTGGCTGACGCGGCCAGGGAGGCCATCACCAAGACCCGCGACAAGCAGGCCCTGCTCATCTTCAGCAGTTCGCCAGAGGAACAGTTCGGCGTCCCCCTCAACCAGGTGGAACGGGTCGAGAAGATCAAGCAGTCCGACATCGAGGACGTGGGCGGCCGGAGGGTCATGCAGTACCGGGGCGGCAGCCTGCCGCTGGTCTCCATCGACGAGGTGGCCGCGGTCCAGCCGCTGGCCGACCAGGAGGACCTGCTGGTCATCGTCTTTCACCTGGCCGGCAAGGATATCGGCCTGCTGGCCATCGGTCCCATCGACGCCATGGAGGTCGCCGCCGAGATCGACGATATCACCCTCAAGCAGCCCGGCATCATGGGCTCGGCCATCATCAACGGCCACACCACCATGCTGATCGACATCTTCGAGATCGTCCAGACCGTGAACCCGGACTGGTTTGTCGACCACCCCCTGGCCATAACGGCCGACGAGGAGGCCGAGGTGGTGATCCTGGTGGTCGAGGACTCCAACTTCTTCCGCAACCAGGTCAAGGGCTACATGGAGGAAGCCGGCTACAGCGTCCTGGAGGCCGAGGACGGGGTGCAGGCGCTCGAGGTGCTCGAGGAGCACGTGGACGAGATCACCATGGTCCTCACCGACATCGAGATGCCGAGGATGGACGGCTTCGAGCTGACCGAGAAGATCAAGGCGGATCCCAGGTATCAGCACCTGCCGGTCATTGCCCTGACCACCCTGGCCGCGGAAGAGGACGTGGCGCGCGGCAAGGCGGTGGGCGTGGACGAATACCACATCAAGCTGGACAAGGAACGGCTGATGGCCAGTGTCCACAAGTATGCCGGGGCCGGCGTGACCGTGTGACCGTAATCAGGATGGTGCACGCGGCAGGTGCTGCACCTGCCGCGTGCCCTGCAATCTTTCCTTCAGACCAGATACAGGTAGACAACAATGAGTATCAAAACAAAACTCGGCCTCAGCTTTGCCGGCCTTTCCATCATCATCATCTGCATGTTCCTGGCAACCCTCTATGTCACCGGCAAGCAGAAGAGCGACGGCCTGATCATCAACCTGGCCGGCCGGCAGCGGATGCTGAGCCAGAAACTGGCCAAGGACCTGCTCAGATTCCAGCTTGTTCGGGAGCGAACCGGACAGGCTGACCAGGAACTCGAGCAGAAGGTCCGCGACACCATGGAGATCTTCCACCGGACCCTGCAGGGACTCATCCAGGGCGGAGACCTGCCCCTGACCCTTGATCCCGGGGACGGCAAGACCGCATCGGTCGACGGGGTCGGCGGCAAGGCCCTGCAACAGCTCAAGGTGGTGGACAAACTCTGGAACATGTACATGGCCGACGTCAAGACCGTGCTTGCCGGCGGCAAGGATGCCAACCAGGCCCTGCAGAAGGTGATGGACAACAATCCGGCCCTCCTGCAGGATA